>NZ_JBKORL010000020.1:0-43654 GCF_047314525.1 Shewanella sp. BJSY2023SW007
GGCGAGGGCGCGGCATAATAACCTCCTTGTTAAATGCTTAAACAAAGGATAGTCGGAGGCTAACTACCGCGCTATTAACGTTGGGTGTCCATATTTTTACAGTAAAACAATTAGCTTAAGGTCAAGTTTTTTAACAAAGGCAATAAAACCCTGATTTTGTGGGGGGGTGGCAACATAATTAGCTATTAAAACAACTTTGCCCGGCAAATCATATGAGCAATATTCCAATTGTTAAATTGCCTGTTTCAGTGCTTGATGGCTGGGGGCTATTTCAGTTGTTATCGCCGACCAATACCGCTAAGTCTACTTGGGTTTGTGTGCTCGTTGAAAACGGCTGCCAGGATGGGCATGAACGGGAACTGGCTTGGGGGAGGGCAGCTTAAAGCTGCTGCCAGAGAAGCTTTTCTATGTTAGCCTTGCCTTGTTTAAGAAGTTTATTGTCGTTTTGCCTTTGGCAAATAGTAAGATTTCAACTTGTATTCAGGGATGAAAAATGCAAATACGTTTGGCTACTGAAATGGATTTGGAACAACTGATCCTGCTGTTTGACGAGTATCGGCAGGAGATGGGGCAAGAGTCGGATCTCGTTTGCTGCCGTGAATTTTTACGGGCCCGCTTGCAGGAAAATGATTCGATGATCTTTATCGCCACCGAAGGCGATTTCCCATTGGCCTTCGCTCAGCTTTTTCCTTCGTTCTCTTCTTTATTACTCCAACCCTTGTGGTATCTCGATGATCTCTTTGTATTGCTCGATTACCGAGGTCAGGGAATTGCCAAAGAACTCACTCATAGAGCCCGCACTCTGGCTCAGGATGCCGAGGTGCTGGTGGTGAAACGCCAATTTGGTGAGCCCTCCATGCCGGCAACCGGGGATGACACAGAGCAAGGTCTGTATCACGCACTACTTTAATCTGCTGCCCCCTGTTTGCTACCATTAGCGGGTTTTAATTTCAGGGGATTTTAGATTGAAAACAGCAGTACAACAGACACCCGTGCTCGACAAGAGCGCCGTTACCAACCTATTGGCGCTGGCCATTATGCTTACCGGCTATGGCATGCACTCAGATGTGTTATTCAACATAGGCCTATTCGCCGTATCCGGCGCCATTACCAATTGGTTGGCGGTGCATATGTTGTTTGAAAAAGTACCGGGTCTCTATGGCTCAGGGGTGATCCCGGCTCGTTTCGAGCAGTTCAAGCAAGCGATCAGCGAGTTGATGATGGAGCAGTTTTTCTCCGAAGCGAATATCGACCGTTTTCTGTCGACTCGCTCGGACAAGCAGAGCCTGGATCTCTCCGGTGTTATCACCAAGGTAGACTTGGCTCCGGCCTTTGATGCTCTGGTGGCCACTGTGGCCCAGTCATCATTGGGGGGCATGTTATCTATGTTTGGCGGCGAGGAAGCTCTCACGCCGCTCAAGCAACCTTTTATTGAAAAGATGCAGCAGTCGCTGGCAGATATTGCCAAGAGTGATGATTTTTACGAGCTGCTCAAGGGTGAGCTGGAGCAGCCAGGAGTGATGGCCGATATGCGCAGCCAAATTCAGGATATCGTCGAGCAGCGGTTGGCCGAGTTAACGCCGCAGTTGGTCAAAGAGATGGTGCAGCAGATGATTAAAACTCACCTGGGCTGGCTGGTTGTCTGGGGCGGTGTCTTTGGCGGTTTGATAGGGCTGGTCAGCGTATACCTGCAGCGCTTGCTATAACTATAGATAGGTGAATTGTGGGCTGAACCTAACCTGCAGCTCAGCTAAATAATTGCTATTAAGTCGCCCAAGCGGCGGGAGGAAAGCCATGGCGTTACATCATACGATTAACTATCTTGAACTTCCCGCCCGGGAGCTGGAAGCCACCAAGGCGTTTTTTCAGGCGGTGTTTGGTTGGGGCTTTGTTGACTATGGCCCGGACTACAGCTGTTTTACCCAGGCCGGGATTGATGGCGGTTTTTTCCGTTCATCGGTGAACTTCGATACCCTCAATGGTTGCCCGCTGTTGGTGCTCTACTCAAACGATTTGAATGCCAGCCTGGAGGCCGTCAAGACCCATGGCGGTGAGATTAGTAAAGATATTTTCAGTTTTCCCGGTGGTCGGCGCTTTCATTTCCGCTGCCCGAGCCAAAACGAGTATGCCGTCTGGTCTGAATAAACCCGGACGTTTCTCCCTTTACAAGGAAGGATTATGCCTCACTGTATTATTGAGTATTCGGCGCCCCTGGCGCAGCAGTTGCCGGTTGCCAAACTGGTTCAGGCGGTGCACCAAGGTGCCATAGACTCAGGCTTGTTCACACCATCTGCCATCAAGAGTAGGGCACATGCCTGTGAGCATTTCCTGGTTGGGGAGGACAGCGCGCAAAGCTTTATCCATGTGCGTTTGGCCATTATGCCGGGACGCACCGATGAGCAAAAGCAAGCCCTGACCCAAAGCGTGTTTGCCGCACTGGAGCCGATTGCGGCCAAAGCCGACAGTGTATCGCTGGAGGTTACTGAGCTACATCAACCAAGCTACCTTAAGCGCGGTAGCTAAGAAGCTAATATGTCAGGGCAGCCAAAGCGCAGTAACAGGGTGGACTCTCCCTGTATTCGCCACTGCTGCCTGGACTTGCAGGATGTTTGCCTGGGGTGCTTCAGGACGCTGGAAGAAATTCTGGCCTGGCATCAGGCAACGGACAGCGAGCGGCAGGCTATTCTCGAGCGCTGCCGGCAGCGACAAGTTGATCGCCACCAAGCCGCTGCCGGGTTTAGAGTGATGAGAACAAGGCGCAAGTGAACAAGCTCAAAGCAAATAAAGCGGCACAGAAGCGAAGCTCCTATTTCCGCTAATGAATAAAGGCGCCATTTGGCGCCTTTATGGTTTTTACTTAAGCTCAATAAGATGCGGTATGCACAGAGCGCACCGCTCGGCCGGAAGGATCTATGATGCCTGACAGGCTCTCATCCCAGGCCAGCGCTTCCGGGGTAGAGCAGGCAACCGATTTACCCCCCGGTACAGTCAGTGCTGCCGACTCCAGCGGGAAGTGTTCTTCAAAGAAACAGCGATAGAAGTAGGCCTCCTTGGTTTCCGGCGTGTTGTGCGGGAAGCGGAAACGGGCGTTGGCCAGCTCTTTATCCTCCACCTGGGCGGCGGCATGTTCTTTCAGGCCATCAATCCAGGAGTAACCCACACCGTCACTGAACTGCTCTTTCTGGCGCCAGGCGACTTCGGCCGGGAGCTTATGCTCGAAGGCTTCACGCAGAATATGCTTTTCAATCCGGCCATCGCGCGACATCTTGGCTTCTGGGTTCAGGCGCATTGCCACGTCCATAAACTCCTTGTCGAGGAAAGGTACCCGGGCTTCCAGGCCCCAGGCTGCCATGGCCTTGTTGGCCCGTAGGCAGTCGTACAGGTGCAGCTTGTCGAGTTTACGCACCAGTTCCTCGTGGAAGGCGCGGGCGTTTGGTGCCTTGTGGAAATAGAGGTAACCGCCGAACAGTTCATCGGCTCCTTCGCCTGAGAGCACCATCTTGATCCCCATAGCCTTGATCTTGCGCGCCATCAAATACATGGGGGTTGCAGCGCGAATGGTGGTGACATCATAGGTTTCCAGGTGATAAATCACCTCCTTGATGGCATCGAGGCCTTCCTGGAAGGTGAAGTGCAGCTCATGGTGTATGGTGCCTATGGCATCGGCGACCTTTTGCGCCGCTGCCAGATCCGGCGCCCCTTTCAGGCCCACGGCAAAGGAGTGCAGCTGTGGCCACCAGGCATCGGAGGCATCGTTGTCTTCAATACGGCGCTTGGCAAAGGTTTGGGTAATGGCGGAAATCACCGAGGAATCCAGCCCGCCAGATAGCAAAACGCCATAGGGCACATCTGACATCAACTGGCGTTTTACCGCGGCTTCCAACGCTTCGCGCAGCTCTTCGCTGGAGGCGCTGTTTTGGGCTACCGCTTCATAGGCGCGCCAGTCACGCTGATAGTATTGCACCGGCGCGTCATCTTCACTGTATAGGTAATGCCCGGGGCTGAATACTTCCACAGTTTTACATACGGGGACCAGCGCCTTCATCTCGGAGGCGACATAGAAGTTGCCACTGGTATCGCGGCCGGTGTAAAGCGGGATGATCCCCATGTGATCCCGGCCTATGAGGTAGCAGTCCTTGGCCTTGTCATAGAGTACGAAGGCAAAAATACCGTTGAGCTTATCGAGAAAGTCGCTGCCATATTCCTGATACAGCGCCAGGATCACTTCGCAATCCGAGTTGGTCTGGTAGCTGTACTTGTTGCCGAGCTCGGCCTTGAGTTCTTTGTGGTTGTAGATTTCACCGTTGACTGCCAATACCAACTGGCCATCTTCAGATAACAGCGGCTGGGCGCCGTGTTCGATATCGACAATGGCCAGCCGCTCATGGGCGAGAATCGCTCTTGGAGTGGTATGAATACCCGACCAGTCCGGGCCGCGGTGACGCATCAGTTTGGACATCTCCAGCGCCGTGCTTCTCAGAGCGGCGGCATCAGACTGGATATCGAGAATGGCAAAAATTGAACACATGGTAAGACTCCAAACTTGGTGTTTCTTCAGCAATGGCTCCACTTTGCCTGTAGAATTCTCAAAAGCCAAGCTTTATTTTTGAATATAAATCATGAAATGGCTAAATTTGTAAATTATAATGTGTTTTTCGACCTATTTTTTTAAGGGTTAAACAATTTAATCGCTTAATTGGTGAAAGATCTGCATTTTAGCTCGCTGTAACAGCGTGCAAATTGGCACTTTCCTAAAGCCGCTGCTTTTATCGGCGATTGATTTATCTGCCCGGAAAACAACGCAAAAAGGCGCCGGAGGCGCCTTGGGGGATGGGGAAATGTGTCTGGTTAAATCGCCGGAGCAACGCCGGTTTCCGGCCGCAGGTTATAAAACTCTGTGCCCTTGAAATAACCCGGGCGGTCGGCAGAATCCGCCAAGCCTTTGGCGGCCTTGTAGTACACGGCCAGATCTTCCAGCGCGCCGGAGAGATCCCAGTTGGCATGATACTCATCGCAGAGGTTGTGATAGCAGCCTTTCATCTGCTGCTTCATCGCCGCTTTGTAGTCAGCGGTGGCCTGATCCACAGGTTCGCTGCCGCCACCGGCAAATACCGCAGGTACGCCATACTGGGCAAAACTGAAGTGATCCGAGCGGAAGAAACCGCCGGACTCGGGGTGTTTCTCTGCTGTGGCATAGCGGCCCTGGGTCTTGAGCGCGGCTTCCAGATAACGCTCCAGCTCAGACTTGCCTTTGCCCACTATGGTGAAGTCTTTGGTGCGGCCATAGATATTGGTGCTGTCGAGATTAATCACCCCTATGGTGTTTTCCAACGGGTAGGCCGGTTGAGCGGCATAGAAACGTGATCCCAGCAGACCTTGCTCTTCGCCTGTGGTGGCGATAAAAGTCAGCGAGCGCTTGAGGCGCTTGCCAGCCTTGGCGTCGGCGGCAAACTCACGGGCGATGGCCAGCATGCCGGCGATGCCGGAGGCGTTGTCCATGGCGCCATTGAACACCTTGTCGCCTTCGGCCGAACTGCTCATGCCCAGATGATCCCAGTGGCCGGTAAACAGAATATGCTCATTGGCGCGGCTGCTGCCCGGCAGAGTGGCAACCACATTGTAGCTGTCGCCATACTCGGCCTTGTTATCGAAAGCTATGCTGGCGGTTTGCCCCAGCGTCAGTTGCAGTGGACCGTGGGCAGCGCGGCTGATGGCGCTGTCCAGTTCAAGCCCGGCCTTGGAAAACACCTTTTTGGCGGCATCCAGGGTTATCCAGCCTTCCACTGCCACTCGCTCGTTGCCGGAATCCGAGGCCAGATCCTGCTGTGGGCCGGTCCAGCTGTTTTCCACTACAGACCAGGGATAAGCGGCAGGAGCCGTGTCGTGAATGATAATGGCGCCCAATGCGCCCTGACGGCTGGCTTCTTCATACTTGTAGGTCCAGCGGCCGTAGTAGGTCATCGCCTTGCCGTTGAATTTACCGAGATCCGGGCGGGCAAAGCCGGGGTCATTCACCAGAATAAGGGCGATTTTGCCCTTCATGTCCAGGCCCTGGTAGTCGTTCCAGTCGTACTCGGGGGCGTTGATACCGTAACCGACAAACACCAGTGGCGCGTTGGTGATATCGACGCGTTCGACATCATGGCGACTGCCGAGCACCAGATCTTGGGGATATTGAAAATCGATACCGGCTAACTGTATTTCCTGGGTTTCACTGGCGGTATAGCTCACCATGGGCACTTTTTGCAAAAAGCTGCCGCTGGCGCCGGGCTCAAGCCCCATAGCGGCAAAGGCCTTGCTGAGATAGTCCAGGGTCAGCTGCTCGCCGCGGGTAGTCGGCGCCCGGCCTTCAAATTCATCCGAGGCCAAGGTTTGGATGTCCTGGCGAAACTCATGTTCATTGAAGCTGACAACGCGGATGGGGTCGTCGACAGTATTATTTTGGCTGCAGGCACTCAAGAGTGCCAGGGTACACAGGGGGATCATCAAGCGCATAAGGGATCCTGTTGTTGCTTTTATTGTCAGGTATGAAGTGGCAACGGCTTTGCCCTTGCCTGTGCGCTATCATGGACGAAAAAACGCCCCCGGCACAAGCGGAGGCGGTAAAAGGAATGTTACCAATGGTTTCAGATCACGTCGATGTCGGCGGCGCAGGCAAACACATGGTTGGGACGGAAGGGCTCTTTCTCTATATCCTCCAGCTTGCTGACCCCACTGGTGACCAATATGGTTTCCAGCCCAGCCTGAAAACCGGCCAGAATATCGGTACGCATGTTATCGCCGATAATCACGGTATTTTCGGAATGACTATCTATATGGTTCAGCGCCGAGCGGATGATCCAACTGCTGGGTTTACCCACGTAGAAGGGTCTGCGACCGCTTATTCTCTCTATAGGCGCGCAGAGAGCGCCACAGGCGGGGCTATAAGCCGGGCCATGGGTATCCGGGTTGGTGGCAATAAAACGGGCGCCATCGGCAACAAAGCGGGCGGCCTTATGGATCATGTCCCAGTTGTAGGAGCGAGTTTCGCCGACGATAACAAAGTCGGGGTTGATATCGGTAATGGTAAAGCCGGCCTTGTAAAGTTCGTGGGTGAGGGCACCTTCACCTATGACAAACGCCTTGCTGCCTTCCTGGTGCCTGAGAAAGTCGGCGGTCGCCATGGCCGAGGTATAGAAGCACTCTTCGGGAATATGCAGCCCGGCGGCGCCGAGGCGGTTTTGCAGATCTTTGCCCGTCTGTACCGGATAGTTGGTCAAGATAACCAAGGGGTTTCCCTGTTCCAGCACCCGGGCGATAAACTTGTCACTGCCGGGGATTAATTTGTTGTCGTGCATCAGCACGCCGTCTATGTCGCAGATAATACTCTTCATGCGCGTCTCGTTCTGTCCTGAAAACTGCCTCTATCTAACGCCATTGGTCATAAAATTACAATTGGCCGCTGAAAAAAGCCGGTAACGGAGCGTCATATTCGGGTAAATTAAGCGGATAGGTAAGCTTGCGCCACGGACGTAATAGCCATTGTTGTAATAAAAAAGGAGCCGCACGGCTCCTTTTTGATGAATTAATCAACCTAAGTTTACTCAGAGATCAGTCCGGGGCGTAGCCGTTGGGGCCGATGGCTTCATCGTCGAGCCAGGCCTTACCGTCAACCATCTTCAGTCGGCCCTGGCAGAACCAACGCACCACTATCGGGTAGATGGCGTGTTCCTGCTCGTGCACCCTGGCCGCCAGAGTTGCCACTGTGTCATCGGCAAACACGGGGACTTTAGCCTGCAAAATCACCGGGCCACTGTCCAGTGCCGGGATAACAAAATGGACGCTGGCGCCATGTTCGCTGTCACCGGCTTCGATGGCGCGCTTGTGGGTATCCAATCCAGGATACTTGGGCAGCAGTGACGGGTGGATATTGAGCATCTTGCCCTGGTAACGGCTGACCAGCTCATCACTGAGAATACGCATAAAGCCAGCCAATACGATGAGGTCGGGCTGATATCTGTCGATAGCCGCCTGCAGTCTGGCATCATATTGGGCGCGGGACTCCTCTTTGCGGGCGATGACGCAACTGGTGTCTATTTCGGCATGATGGGCCCGGATCAGACCATAGGCATCGGCCTTGTTGCTGATCACTCCGACCACGCGCCCTGGCATCTTGCTATCACAGCTGTCGATAACAGCCTGCAAATTACTGCCATTGCCCGAAATCATTACCAATATGCGACAACTCTCCTGCATTAAAGGATCTCCACTTGCTCTTCTTGTTGATTACGATTGGCGATAGTGCCTATCTGCCAGGCGTTTTCACCTTTGGCCTTGAGTAGCTCAATGGCGGCTTCGGCTTCGGCCTGAGGCAGGGCAACTATCATACCGACACCACAGTTAAAGGTGCGGTACATTTCATGTTCTGTGATATTACCGGCTTGCTTGAGCCAGTTGAATACGCTGGGCCACTGCCAGGACTCGCCTTGGATAACGGCCTTGGCACCTTCTGGCAGTACCCTTGGAATGTTTTCCCAGAAACCGCCGCCTGTGATGTGTACCATGGCGTGAACCGGGTGTTTGTCCAGCAGTTCCAGCAAAGGTTTGACATAGATGCGGGTTGGTTCCAGCAGGTGATCGATAAGCGGCTTGCCGTCCAGATCTTGCTGTGGGTCAGCCTGGCTGACTTCCAGGACTTTACGGATCAGTGAGTAACCGTTGGAATGAGGACCACTGGAGCCCAGGGCTATCAGTGCATCACCGGCCTGTACCTTGCTGCCGTCGATGATGGCTTCTTTCTCCACCACTCCGACACAAAAACCGGCCAGATCATAGTCAGCGCCTTCGTACATGCCGGGCATTTCGGCAGTTTCACCACCGATCAGGGCACAACCGGATTGGAAGCAGCCTTCGCCGATACCTGTAACCACGTCGGTCGCCACATTGACGTCCAGCTTGCCGGTAGCATAGTAGTCGAGGAAAAACAGCGGCTCGGCGCCTTGAACCAGCAGGTCGTTGACACACATGGCCACCAGGTCGATACCGACAGTGTCATGCTTTTTGAAGTCAATGGCCAGGCGCAGCTTGGTGCCCACACCATCGGTACCGGAAACCAGCACAGGGTGCTTGTATTTGGTTGGCAGTTCACACAGGGCGCCAAAACCACCCAGGTTGCCCATGACTTCAGGACGGTGAGTGCGTTTGACTACGGACTTGATGTTATTGACGAGTGCGTTGCCTGCATCGATATCGACACCGGCGTCTTTATAGCTCAGTGGGGTAGGGGTACTCACTTGATCCTCTCGGGTACATCGTTATGGATTTTATGCGGCGATATTCTAGCAGTTTGCCGGGGGGCTCGAAAGCCAAGATTGCACTTTATTCATAGGGATATAAGTCACGATTTACCAGATTTATAAAACTTTCTGTTTTACCGCTGGAACAAATCAACTAAAATCTCACAAATTTGCCCAAATCCGGCTGGTTTGTGCTCTGCACGCCGGGAGCTGCCAGTCTGATTGCTCGTCCCGCCCGCAAGATCAGGAGAAAAAGAATGAAAGTTGTCGAGGTTAAACACCCGCTGGTACGCCACAAAATTGGTTTGATGCGTGAAGCTGAGATCAGCACCAAACGTTTTCGTGAGCTCGCCGCCGAGGTTGGCAGCCTGTTAACCTACGAGGCAACCGCAGGTTTGGAAACCGAAACTGTGACCATTGAGGGCTGGAATGGTCCGGTTGAAGTGGAACAGATCAAAGGCAAGAAAGTAACAGTAGTGCCTATCCTGCGTGCCGGTCTTGGTATGATGGACGGCGTACTGGAGAACATTCCCAGTGCCCGTATCTCTGTTGTCGGTGTTTACCGTGACGAAGAAACTCTGGAGCCAGTGCCTTACTTCGAGAAGCTCGCCAGCGATATGGAAGAGCGTTTGGCACTGGTTGTTGACCCCATGCTGGCTACTGGCGGCTCCATGATTTGCACCATAGACTTGCTGAAAAAGCGTGGCTGTAAGCATATCAAGGCGTTGGTGTTGGTTGCGGCGCCTGAAGGCGTTAAGGCACTGGAAGAGGCGCATCCCGATATCGAACTCTACACGGCTTCCGTCGATCAGTGCCTGAACGACAAGGGCTATATACTGCCTGGTCTGGGTGATGCCGGTGACAAGATCTTCGGTACTAAATAAGTCTCTTTAGTGAACATAAGAAAAGGCGCCTTCGGGCGCCTTTTTGCTTATTTCGACCTTACTTATTCCTTCTGTTCTTAGGCGGTTTTCATGGTGATAACCGCGGCGATAACCACGGCTATGCCGACCCAGCCTATGGGCTTGAGTCTTTGTTTGAACAGCAAGGCGCCGCCGATAGCCGTTCCCAAAATACCTATGGCGCCCCAGGAGGCGTAGGCGATGGCCAAGTCTATCTCTTTCACTGCCTGTGCCAGCAGAGTAAAAGCGCTCAGCACCAGCAGGATTGCCAGCGCGCCCCACAATTTACGCTTGAACCCATTGGAGCGGGTGAGCGCCATATTGGCGGCAATATCAATCAAAGCGGCCAGCACCACATAGCCAAAGGAGAGCGTCAGAAACTGGTTCATGTTCGCCTCCGTTACAGGTTACCGGCGGTGCTGTTTGCTCCCAAGCCGGTATCCTGAACTTTGGTTTTATCACCTTCATGACTCTCGCCCAGAGTCACCAACACTATACCCAGGATGGCCAAGGCCAGTCCGGCAAGCTCCTGCGGGTTGAGCCTGGAATCAAACAGCAGCATGGATACCAGGGTGATCAGGGCTATGCCTAAACCTTCCCAAACCGCATAAGCAACACCTATGGCAATCTTCTTCGCCGCCAGTGATAAAAAGAAGTATGACACACCAATCAAGAGGTACATCAACAGGTAGCCCCAGATAGAACCCTCAGGTCCCAGTAGGTTCATGGTACTGGTACCCGCCACTTCGGCGGAAATTGCAAACAATAGAAACACCCGTGCAAGGATCATAATTCACCTTCTACATGAAATGAAAAATATGCATAACGGAGAATCGCACATTACACCTGAATCTATCTGGCCAGATAAGTCATAAAAAACGGAGTAACAACAAATTAAGCGGCAATTCCAAACTTACACTGCTAGGTTAACTGTTCGGGTTTTAACTTGATAGGTAATTGAGATATTCAAATATGAATATCTATGACGTTCTAAACAGATATTGGTGTTGGTTGAAATGTGTTTTGTATAACTCTGTGCAAGTGTTGATGTAACGGATGATTACGGTAGGTCTGCAAAAAGCCGCCGGACACCACGAAGTGGCTGAACTCCCGATTGACCTGGGGCATGGGGAAGGAGGCCAGTTCCGGCATCAACCTGGCAGTACCTTGACTGGCGTACATGATGGCGTCGGTTTCCAGCAACATCTGGCAGGCGACCCTAAGATTGTAGGACTTGAGTAATACATGAGGCTGATAACCCATACGCTGATACTCAGATTCCACAGTACACTGAGGATTGTAGGAGGCCGGTGCAGGCAGGGAAACTATCGGCAGCGTGGACACTGTCTGCCAATCATTTTCATCGCCGAGCAGCGGATGATTTTTGCGTGCCAGGATTACCCGTTTTTCGGTGAACAGCGGCCGCATATAGATATCCTTGGACAGCTCGGTTTCCTGATCCAAAATGCAATAGTCATGTATGCCTTCGAGCATCTCATCATGGCTGTAACCATTCCAGCTGGAAAAGGTGAAGCTGGCTTTGGGAAAGGCCTGGTGACAGCTTTGCAGCAATCTTTGTCCCTGTTCATCCATCAAGTAGGGATCTGTCACTATGGCTATTTGACCTGTGTAGCTGTCGGCGCTGAAGTCTTCGAATTCCAGCAGCACTTTTTCGATAGGGGCCAGAATATTGTCAAACTCTTCTGCCAGGCGCAGCGCCATGGGTGAGGGTTCTACACCATGGGGTTTACGAACAAACAGGGGATCCTGGAAGGTTTGCTTAAGGCGCATTACACCGCGGCTGGCACTGGGCTGAGAGATCCCAAGTTGCATGGCGGCCAGCTTGATACTGCGATTGTCGACAACCGCCTTAAGCAGCCGCATCAGATTGAGATCCAGGGTGTCCAGTTCGTGAGCCATTTATCTATTAACCATAGTGTTATCAGGTGCCGCCTTGATTTGAGCGAACGGCAGAAGATAAAACATCCAAACCTGCAGTGGCAATGACGACAGAGAGCTTCAGAATAACACAACCCGTTTTAAAAGCGTGAAGCCAGGATGGTTTCATGCCGGACTTCACATCTATCACTAAGGAAGGTGATGACACAGTTGGCATGGGATTCAAATGGCTCCAGAGGCGTCGCTTAATCTTGATTGTTTTTGTAAAGGGAAAGGGGACATTCCCATAATAAGTTTAAGGGCTCCTTTCGCGGAGCCCTTGGTTTATCAGCGATTAAGTGCGATTAAATGTGAGGCGTTGGCCCAGGGTATTGTCGATAAAGCGACTGCCGTCAAACAGTTGTTTACCATTGACCCAGGTACCACTGATAGAGGCGGCAAACTTGTGGCCGGTGAAGGGTGACCATCCGCAGTGATAACGGGTGTTTTCCAGCGTGGCCTCGAAGGGCTTGTTGAGATCCACCAGTACCAGATCCGCCAGATAACCTTCGCGCAGATAGCCCCTGTCTTTGAGTTCAAAGCGCTCGGCCACCGCATGGCTGGTCTTTTGGACAATTTTTTCCAAACTGAAGTGCCCCTTGGCATGCAGATCCAGCAGGCCGAGCAGTGCATGTTGCACCAGCGGCAAACCGGACGGCGCCTTGAAGTAGCTGTTGGCTTGCTTTTCTTCCCAGGTGTGCGGCGCGTGATCTGTGGCGATAATGTCAATGATGTCGCGATTGACGGCATCTATCAGTGCCTGTTGATCGGCAAGGGTCTTGATGGCCGGGTTACACTTTATCTGGCTGCCGAGGCGGGCGTAGTCACTGTCGTTGAACGAAAGATGGTGTACACAGACTTCGGCGGTAATGTTGGCACCCTTGAGTTGTGCCAGTTGCTTGGCCGGCTCAAACAGATAGAGCTCGTCGGCGGTGGTTAAATGCAGTACATGCAGGCGCGCCTTGTGACGAATGGCCAGTTCGGTTGCCAGTTGAGATGACTTGAGGCAGGCTTCACGGGAGCGGATTTCGCCGTGCAGCTCCATAGGTATGGCATCACCGTATTTTTCACGCATGGCGGCTTCATTGGCGGCTATGGTGGGGCTGTCTTCACAGTGAGTGGCAATGACCACAGGAGAGTTGGCGAAGATGCCGTCCAGAGTGGCACTGTTATCCACCAACATATTGCCGGTAGAGGCGCCCATAAAGATTTTTACACCACAGGCCTGGTTGGGATCGAGACGTTTAATCTCTTCCAGGTTATCGTTGGTGGCGCCGAGATAGAAAGCAAAGTTGGCCAATGAACTTTGAGACGCGCGGGTATACTTGTCTTCCAGCGCCTGCAGATTGGTGGTTTGCGGGTTAACATTGGGCATTTCCATAAAGCTTGTGATACCCCCGGCCACGGCGGCGCGGGATTCACTGGCGATGGTGCCCTTATTGGGGAAACCCGGCTCGCGGAAATGCACCTGATCGTCGATCATCCCCGGCAGCAGGTGTTTACCCTGAGCATCTATGACCTGAGCCCCTGCCGGAGCCGTGATCTGGGAGGCAATCTGGCTGATGCGGCCGTTGTCGATCAGCAGATCCTGAGTACGGATTGTTCCTTCATTAACCAATTGGGCGTTGCAGATGAGGGTTTTCATAGGATACCTGATTAGCGTTATTAATATTGGCAGTGACTTGCGTATAATACCGGAAACTCAAGCAAAAAGCTGTGGAGCTTTTGGACAAGATCACAGACTTTTTGCGAAAGATACGTCAAGTGCCGATACCCTGGCCGGTATCGGTTCAATCGGTGCCAATATCGGCCGGCCGATAACACATGGGTGGACTGTTTATCTGCCTGGGAGCGAGAATGCAATTATTTGTCAAAGATTTAACTGTGGTTGATTTTTCTTACCTGTGCCCGTTTCGCGGCATGGTAGGCGAAAGTTGGATAGTCGATGTGCTGCTCGACGGTGGCCTGGATGAGCAAAACATGTTGCTCGACTTTTCCAAGGTCAAGCGCACTATAAAGCAAACCATAGATGAGGTGGCCGATCACCGTTTATTGGTGCCCACCGCCTGTAGCCAGGTACGCTGGCAACAGCAGGGCGACAAGGTGTGGATGGACTTCCATAGTCTGCGCGGCAGCATTCACCTGGCTTGCCCGGCGCAGGCTTTCGCCCTTATCCCCAGCGAGATTATCGACTTTGACAGCGTGAACCAGTTTTTGCACAAGGCGCTGACAGATGCCTTGCCGGACAATGTTCAGGGTATCAGCCTGACACTTCGCAACGAGGTGCTGGAAACGCCCTATTATCATTACAGTCACGGCTTGCGTAAGCACGACGGTAACTGCCAGCGTATCGCTCACGGCCACCGCAGTCCTGTCAATGTGTTTGCCGATGGTATCGCCGCGCCCAAATGGGATGAATACTGGGCCAAACGTTGGAAAGATATCTACCTTGGCAGTGAAGAAGATGTGGTTGGTGTCAGCGAGCTTGAGCTGTCACCCCAAACCAAGATAGATGACCAGAGCCATATAGGCTTCAGATACCAGGCGCCGCAGGGTGATTTCCAGTTGGCGATGCCAAGAGACTGCTGTGATTTGATCCCCCACGACACCACGGTCGAACTGCTGGCTCATTTTATGGCCGACAGCATGGCGGGCTTTGAGCCGGGCAAACATTTTAAAGTGGTCGCCTTCGAGGGCATAGGCAAGGGCGCCATCGCATCGGCGCAGCATCAGGGTGACTGATAGATACTGCCTGGCCTGAGAAGGGCCAAGAATAAAGCTAACCTAAAGGTATCTAAAGGCATCCGCAAATAGGCCGCACCTTGGGGTCTATGGGGCGTAAAGATAAAGAGGAGCAAGAGTGAAGTTCAATAACAGCAAGATGCCAATCCCATCTTTTAAGGCGCTGCCGCTGATGCTGCTGGGCACTTTGGTTGTGAGTCCTATGCTGCAGGCCGAATCCAAGTCTGAGCCTCAGCCCAACATGAAACCCGAGTCATCACGGGTGCAGTTTCAGGGCAAGTTTGAGCAGGGGGCTCTGATCAGAGCAAGAACAGAGCCGGGTACTGAGGTACAGCTCAATGGCAAGAGTATCACCCTGACGCCGGATGGCCGGTTTGCCTTTGGTTTTGAGCGTGAGGCCGCGCTCGAGCAAACGCTGACACTCAGTTACCCGGATGGCAGCAGTGAGAGCCGTAACCTCAAACTCGACAAGCGGGATTATCGCATTCAGTATGTTGAAGGGATCAGCAAGAAAATCATGAAGCCGGACCCCAAGGCCCAGGAGCGCGCCGCCAAAGACAGCGCCCAGGTCAAGGCGGCCCGCAGCCATTTCAGTACCCAGCAGGCGTTTGCCGACGACTTTATTTGGCCGCTGACCGGGCGAATTTCAGGGGTTTATGGCAGCCAAAGGGTATACAACGGCAAGCCAGGCACACCACACTATGGTGTGGACGTGGCTGCGAAAACCGGTACTGTGGTGGTTGCGCCGGCCGATGGCGTTATCAGCCTGTCGGTACCGGATATGTTCTATTCCGGCGGCACCATGATTATCGATCACGGCTATGGCGTCAGTTCCAGTTTTTTGCACTTAAGCAAGCTCTATGTCAAAGAGGGCGATAAGGTGAAACAGGGCCAGGCGGTGGCCGAAGTGGGGGCGACCGGACGAGCCACAGGGCCACATCTGGATTGGCGGGTCAATTGGTATCAGATGCGTCTGGATCCAACCACTTTAGTGCCTCCAATGAGTCAGGTATTGCAGCAAGCCAAGAGTGACGCGAAAAAGTAGCGCTTTACTTTGACTGACTCATTGGACTGACTCACCCTCGATGTCATACGCCGCCGGACTTAACCTCTGGCGGCGTTGTTTTTTTCTTTGGCTGCTACAGGGGTAGAACGGCTTGGCTATACTCATTTTTATGAATATTGCCGGAAGAATAAGTGACTGATTTGAAACGTTGGGGGCGAGCCGATTGGCTACTGCTTTTGCTTGGAGGGCTGCTCTGCTATCTCAGCGGCCGACTGGGCATGGCCACTCTGGTATTGCAGCCGAGCAATATTACCCTTCTATGGTTGCCTTCGGGGATAGGGCTTATTCTGTGCTTGCGTTTTGGGGCCGTGGCTATTATCCCTTTGGTTATCGCCTCCTTCCTGGCCAATTTCCCCGGACTCAATAACAGCAATCTGCAGCAGGCACAGTTACACACCTGGATATCCGCTGCAATTGATGCCCTGATGCCGCTATTGGCCGCCCGAATGTTACGCTGGACCCTGCCCATGGGGCTGCAAAGAGCCAGGGAGTTATTGCTCTTTGGTTTCTATGTTTGTGTTATCCCTGTGGCGCTGTCCAGTATTTTGCTGGCACTAAATCTTGTTTGGGGCGGTTATATCGACCAGAGTTACTGGCCAACGATGGCTGTGATGCTATTTTTGGCCGATTCTCTGGGGATTGTCTTGGTTTATCAGGTGTATCTGGGCTGGTCGGAGCGGTTTTTTATCAATCAACGGCAGATCCGGGCATCTCTTCTGTCAATTCTGGCTTTAGTCGTTATTTTTACTTTGGCATTTGGCAATCAACCCTGGGTCTTGTATTTACTGCTGCCTGTGTTGGTGATGCAGGCATTTGAGGGCAGTTTCCTGCTCACCTGCAGTCTCAGCAGTGGGAGCTTTGCTGTGGTTATTTATGTAAGTGCCAAGGGGCTGGGGCCTTTCGATGCCGGATTGTATTCGGCAGAAACGGCGGAGCTGGCTGCGTTTTGTTTTGCCAATGCTTTGGTTTTACTGGGGATTGCCCTGCAAAACCGCCAGTTGCGCCTATCTGAGCAGCACAGGGATGCCTGGCAGCAGGTAGCCTTTCGCGATCCGCTGACAGGGTTACTCAATCGCCGTGGATTCGAGCCGCAATTGGAGCTGGTGGATAAGCAGGCCAGGCTCAATCGTGAAGACTACAGCCTGGCGCTTTTGGACCTGGATCATTTCAAGTTAATCAACGACAGCTTTGGTCATGCCACCGGCGACAAAGTATTGAAGCAACTGGCCGGTTTGATGCAGGCTCAGTGTCGCCAGTCGGATGCCATTGCGCGAATTGGTGGTGAGGAGTTTGCTATCTTGCTGCCAAATTGCGCGCCGGCTCAGGCTGTTAATCTGATGGATCGGCTGCGGGCCAGAGTGGCCGATGAAGATTTCCATGATGACAGCGGCCAACCTATCCGCCTCAGTATCAGCGTCGGCCTGGTGTCCGGTCCTGCAGGTTGCCGCTCGGGTAAAGATCTGCAGGATAAAGCCGATCATTTTCTTTATGTTGCCAAGGCAGAAGGGCGCAACCGGGTCGTTCAAGGGTAAAGCGGCATCAGAGCCGCTTACTGCTCGCTGGCGATGATGGCCTGAATGCTGTGAGGGTGCACCTTGACGCAGACACCGCCAGCCTTGAACGCCAACGTCGGGTTGGCCAAGCGTTCGGCTTCGCCTTTGGGGCTGCTGGCCTTGAGTTTAATATCCGTGTCGCCATCGAGTGTGGCTTGGGTCCGGGGGCAGAGAGTACGCAGTTGCTCAGCCAGTTCATCACAGCTTTGGGCGCCACGGGGCAAAACCAGCTCCAGATGTTCCCATCCCTCTTCGGGATAGTGTTTATCGCCGGGGAATGGCAGCTCGACACAGGGAATTTGCCATTGACCCAATAGCAGAGGCTGCTGCAATCGTATGATCAGGATAGGGCGGCCGTTGATGATATTTTCTGAGATAATTTCACCACATTGAGCAAACTCGGCCTTGAGCTTTTCTGCCGCGGCGACAGAGTTGACCCTAAGCGCGGCGTGATCGCACTCGCCTAAACGCTCGAGTCCGAGACGCTTAATCAGGGGCATGATTTTGTCGGCAAAGGCTTGCCAGTCTGCCAACAACTGCGACAGAGATTGAAGGTTTTGCATATTTGATTCCTGTTTCAGGGCCAAATTTCTATTGGCGTGCCCGGCTCAATCAATTGCCAGAGTTCATCCATCTCTTTATTGGTGAGGGCAATACAGCCGTTGGTCCAGTTAAACTGCTGCGCCTCTTCCGGAGTTAATCCAGAGCGGGGATTTTGGCCGTGGATCATGATTTGGCCGCCAGGGCTAACCCCAAGCGCCTTGGCCCTGAGTCTGTCCTCGTCATTGGGGTAGGAGATGTGAATTGAGCGGTAAAAGGCGCTGTCGGCTTTTTTGTAGTCCAGCAGATAGCGCCCCTCGGGAGTGCGTTGATCGCCTTCCTGATATTTGTGGCCCTTGGGCATATCCCCCAAGGCGATGCGATATTCCTTGATGACTTTACCGGCCTTAATCAGGCTCAGACGTGAATCTGACTTGTTGACCAGCACCAAATCCACCTGTGCCGAGGCAAAGGGGCTGTACAACTGGGCAAACGCCAGCAGAAATATTGCATAAACTATATGACGAAACGATGGGCCCATGACCACTTGGCTCTGATTATGGTTATTTTGACGGGATAATAACTGATAAAGGGGGCGCTCTTGAAGCCCTTGAACAAGATTGTTGCCGAGAGTCGCAGAGCGTCAGCCAGAGAATATTTGGCACACTCGCCAATGCGTGGCAGACTTACGCCCCTGCCTTTGGGGCGCGGCGTCAAGAGACTCGAATGCATAATACCCGAAAGGGTAAAGATTGAGGTGCCGTTTGGTTGGAAAGTAAGGGAAGCTTAGCGCATGAATCAACATAAGGTGACAGATACGCCGCCGGAGCCGGAGCTCAAGCGTAAGCTCAGGATCATCATCTTTGGTACAGAAACACCCGCCGGCCGCTGGTTTGATATCGGCTTGATCATCTGCATTATTCTCAGTGTTGCTTTGGTTTTTCTCGATACAGTGGCCGATATCCATGCCCGTTTCGGACATATCATCCTGGCACTGGAATGGACCTTTACCTTGGTATTCACTTTGGAATATCTGCTGCGGCTCTATTGTTCCAGCAATCGTTTGAGTTATGCCCGCAGTTTTTACGGTGTAGTGGATCTGCTCAGTATCCTGCCCAGTTATCTGGCGCTGTTCTTCCCCGGGGCCAATTTTACCCTGGTGATCCGTATTCTGCGGTTGTTCAGAGTTTTTCGGGTACTCAAGTTGCTCAGATACTTGAGTGAGGGGAATCTGCTGCTCAAGGCGATGCTGCAGTCGAGTCGCAAGGTGTTCATCTTCTTTTTCTCTGTGAGTCTTATCATTATGGTGCTCAGCGCCATCATGTATGTGGTCGAAGGCCCGGACAACGGCTTCAGCTCGATCCCCAAGTCTGTCTATTGGACCATAGTGACCATTACCACAGTAGGGTACGGTGATATCACTCCCAAGACAGAACTCGGCCAGGCGATAGCGGCGTTTACCATGCTCTTGGGTTACTCGATAATCGCCATCCCCACAGGGATCCTCACCGCCGAAATCTCCCAGGAGATGGGCCGTAACCGCGATCTGCGCCGCTGCGCCAACTGCTTGAAAACCGGGCATGATCACCATGCTCTCTACTGTAACCGTTGTGGCAGTGAACTGGAGCCACCTCCGGAAGAAAACAAGGACTAGGGTGTCAAACAACCAATCATCTGCTAAGGCAGCCACTCAAGCCGTCACTCAGGCTAAGTTTGTTGAAGGCAATATACTGCGCCACATTTTGGTGATGAGCTCTACTGCGGCCGTTGGGATCTCGGCACTGTTTGTGGTGGATCTGCTGGATATTTTCTTCCTCAGCATGCTGGGAGAGCTGGAATTGGCGGCGGCCGTGGGCTATGCCGGTACTATCTCTTTCTTTACCACTTCCATAGGTATCGGCCTGTCGATTGCGCTGGGGGCACTGGTGTCCCGCGCCGTAGGTGCCAGAGACACAGAAGGGGCCAAGCGCTTGCTGCTGAATGCCGCCATGGTAACTCTGCTGGTATCCAGTCTGATGGCGATAGTGGTGACGGCTCTGATCCCTGAACTGCTGGCGCTGGTGGGCGCCAGGGGACATACCGCCGAGCTGGCCGCCGATTATCTGTATATTCTGGTGCCTTCGCTGCCGGTCATCTGTTTGGCGATGGCACTTGGCAGTGCCCTGCGCGCCGTGGGTGATGCCAGGCTCTCCATGCTATCGACCCTGGCAGGCGGCGCGGTCAATGCCGTATTTGACCCCATTTTTATTTTCTTGTTTGCCATGGGCATAGAAGGCGCGGCTACCGCCTCGGTATTGGCGCGCCTCAGTGTGCTGCTGATCGCGGCAAGAGGGGTGTTTATCAAACACGGCCTTTGGAGCCGTTTCGAACTTGCGAGCTTTCGCGGCGATCTACGCGCCATTTTTGCCATCGCCGGGCCGGCCATGCTGACCAATGTGGCCACCCCTATAGGCAATGCGGTAGTGACCCGGGCGATTGCCGACTTTGGTGACAGCTTTGTGGCAGGTTGGGCCGTCGTTGGGCGTTTGACCCCTGTGGCCTTTGGAATGATCTTTGCGCTTTCCGGCGCCATAGGGCCCATCATAGGGCAGAATTATGGCGCCAGGGCCTATGACAGGCTCAGCGAATGCCTGACAAGGGCGCTGCAATTCTGTATCGCCTATGTGCTTGGGATGTCATTGTTGCTGTGGCTGCTGCGCGAACCTTTGGTATTGGCATTCGACATGCGCGGGGATTCTGCCGAGCTGGTACGTTTCTTCTGCCAGTATATGGCGCTGTTTTTCCTGTTCAACGGCGCGCTGTTTGTAGCCAACGCCTCATTCAACAATCTGGGTAAAGCCAAGTATTCAACCGCCTTCAATGTGGGCAAGGCCACTATCGGGACGCTGCCATTTGTTTATCTGGGAGCCGAGCTAGGTGGGGTATATGGGGTCTTGATTGGTCAGGCACTGGGTTCAGTGCTCTTTGGTGTACTGGCGGTGATCACCGCCTATCGCTTGGTAGCCAGAGTGGCCGCCAATGGCCGCCAGCAAGGTCTTGAGGCCGACAGGCTTGATGAGGAGGAACTCTCCATGGCCTCCAGCAGTCCATTGTCGTCTTCCTGTACCCAGATGGGGCAGATGACTGAAGAACTGGAGCCGATAGCCAGTGCCCAGGCTACCTCGCCCCAGCGGGAGAGGCCTTAATGGCGGGAACTGCTCAGGTACTACTAAGGGGCGAACAAGTCTTATCTGTGGTCGGCGTCGACTTACAGGCCTGGGTGCAAGGTGTGGTTCGTAGTGATTGGCCCAAGCCCTTTGCAAGAAGTATTTCCTGAGGAGGGACTTGGCTACGCTTTATTGGGCGTCAGATTGGCAAGTCGCGGCAGTAGCGTTTTCAGCTGCGCCGTTACCTGGCTGCTCAACTGTATTGTTTTCTGCCTGCTCGGCGGCAGCGATTTTGGCGCGCTCAGCCTTGGATATGTAACCCTGTTTGGCGGGACCTGAATTGGGGATCTCTTTCTTGTTTTCCCGGGCTTTGGCACGCTTGGCCAGTTTTTTGGTCAGTTTTTGTCGCTTATTCATGCAAAATTTCCTGGTACTTCCCACTTGGGATAGGCAAAGGGCTGGCATTTTAGCCTGCCCGCGGCCGGGCAACAAGCTCAACCTGCTTCGTAGCAGGTTTTGATACTGTGGCGAAAGGGATTTTCTTAGAGGAACAGGGTCATAAAGACACCGATATAGCTCATGGAAACCGCGACTCCTATACTGAGTAGCGCCATATCCAACATCAGTGGCCTATCCGGCGTTTTGGCGGCCTTGATAAGCTCTATCACACTAGTGGGGATTACTATTAACCCCGAGACTATCAATAATAAAAAACCAGGGCGAAACAGACTGAGTTGCAGTGCACTTTGATCCTGCCAAAGGTGAGCATATTGATTGCCAAACAGCAATAACGCCATAGCAACCAGTGCCGATAGGCTGGTGGCCAACAACAACTGACGATTTACCCTGCTGCGGCTAATCGGCTCTTCTATCTCCTGAATAATTCCTGTGGGTTCCATCTCAAATACACCTAAAGCAGTAAACTGCGGCAAAACTAGCAAATTTGAAGCTCATATTCAAAAAAATTACTTGTTGTTGAAGCGGATCCTGTCCATTTCACTGGCGCCATCGTGGCATTCACCGCGGATTTCTCCCCAACTGGAATGAAGCACGCGGCTGAGTTCGTAGAAGCCCTCTTGGCAGTACTGATTCATCTTGAGGGTATTGTTGAGTCCAAGAACCAGCTGTTGTTCAAAGACGGCAAGCCGGGCTTCTCTGATAGCCAGTTGTTGGCGCATCTCCTTTGCCGTACGGGGAGCGGGGACACCGTCCTTGTCATTGCGGTCTATTCCTGGCGCAACCAAGCGCGCCTTATAGGTGAAGAGTTTCAAGCCATCAGTTTTGATATCTGTCTGGAAACTGTCTTTGATGGCACCGGCAAAATCGGCCGGATCTATGTTGGGTTTTGAGCTGCAGCTACAAAGCAGTAGGGGCAGTAATGACAGAAAAAGCGTGCGCATAAGCAGGGGCAGTTATCCTTATTATTTTTTGAGATACAAACTACCGTTAACTTACTGCAGAATAAGCATAATTGCATTAACTGCGTGATAAGTTAGCATAACGTCGTCGTTTACCGCCTTTAGTTTGATAACTGGATGGTCAATTATGTTCGAGTATCTTCAACCTCTTTGGGATCAAATCCAGTGGCAGCCGGATCTGGCTGATATCTTCTATTTGCTTGTGCTCATAGGTTGGTTTGCCTGGATTTGGCCTCAATGGGACTGGCAGCAACTGCTGGCTGACAAGAGCTTGCAATGGCGAGCGTTGTTTTGCACCTTGGCTGTTAATGGCCTTTGGCTGCTCAATGCCAGTGTAACCGAAGGTATTTATGTACATTTTCTGGCCTTAGTGACCCTGATGCTGATATTTGGCTGGCGTTTGGCGTCCGTATTGATGCTGCTGCCGGTGAGTTTCTTTTGCCTGTTTGTCTGTCACCAGCCTTGGATGTTGGGGCCCATGATGTTGTTTGGTGTTTGTCTGCCACTACTGTTGGCATTGACAGTACACAGTTTGAGCTATCATAAATTACCCAAGCATTTATTCGTTTTTATTTTCGTAGCAGGTTTTTTTAATGCAGGTCTTTCTGTGGTGAGTCATATCCTGGCATGGGCCGTTTATCTATGGTTTGATATGGATTACGGCGCAGCTTATCTGGTGGATAATTATCTGCTGCTTATTCCGCTGCTGGGGTTCCCTGAAGCCTTGCTTAACGGCATGGCAGTGACGCTGTTGGTGGTTTATCGGCCCGAGTGGCTCTACGATTACTCGGACCGGGTCTATCTCTGGCGCCAAAGATAGCCTGCATTCTTCCCTTATTGAGCGTTTCTAATCCTTGGGGGCGCGGATCACTAGGGTACCCGCCAGTTTGTCATGCCAGCTTTGTTTACGGGGATCGAAGGCCACCCAGATATAACCCAGGCCAAATAGCAGAGTTGAGGGAATATAACCCAGGTAACGTATTATCAGGCTGGCGCTTGATGGTTTTTGTAAAGTGTCGGCATCGACTATGATGGCTCTTAAGGCCATTTTCCCCGGAGTCGCCGACTTATAACGCCAAAATAAGATGACCAGAACTACAGGCAATAGGTAATTGATCAGCAGATCAAGTGGTCCTTTAATCAAGGTATTGCCCGTCATGATAGGGTCGATACCATAGACATATAGGGTCAGTGGCACTGTGATGCACATCAGCATGAGAGAGTCCAGCAGGGTTGCTGCAAGCCGCTCCCAAAACCCGACGTAAATGGGATAGCTGGATTCTGGAATTGATGTCTGTGCCGGCGCTTTGGCGTCAGGGGATTGTTCGTGATGAGCCAAATCTGGCTCGATACTCCGTGGGGTGGGTTCAGCTGTCATTCTCTCAGTCCCTGATTAGCAGTTATCTACTTGAGGACAATACACAGGAATAACAGCTGCAACAAGCATGACCTACCTTTGGTACCGGTAGGTCGAGGTTTGTTAACCGAAACGCTGATTAAGATAAGCTATGATGTCGTTGGACTCATACATCCATGTGACTTCGCCGGCTTGCTCAATTTTCAAACAAGGAACTTTCATGGTACCGCCTCGGTTTTGCAGTTCACTTCTGTGTGGCTCTTGTTTGGCATCCAGAGTCGTAATATTCAAGCCGTGTCGCTTCATGGCGCGCCTTACCTTGACACAAAAAGGGCAGGCCGGATATTGATACAGGCTTAGGGTACGACATTGTTCATCGATATCCGCCTGCTGTTCGGGTTGACGTTTAATACTCTTGGGGGAGAAAACAAAATTGAGCAGCAAAATGATCCGTCCCAGGATCCAACGAATAACAAACATAAGTATCCTCTATATAAGCTTGAAACGGCAGGCAGTTTAACTCAGTGGCAGCGAAACTCAAGCTCGGACTCAGCATGTCGGGATGATGAGGATTTAAAGCTTATCTTGGGGGAAGATAAAAACTGAGATCATAAGGCGTAGCGATAAAAATAGTTATCAGTTCCTTGATTCAGTGCCTGTTGAATCTCGGTTTCTTTTTCAGCCCCGCCAAAAGAACAGTCAACACTGCTCTTTTGGGGGATTGTGAGCCAAGTATCAGTTGGGCTCGGGGCTAACCACTATATGTTCCAACTCTACAGGCGCCACTGCGTGCAGGGCGTCCATGCTGGCTCCCACCAGTGAGATTTTGCCATCGGCCGATTCCAGCAGCAATGCCCGTTTTATTTCGCTGAAGCTGCGGTTATGGCGCAGCAGAGTCGACAGTGCCATCTGCATCGGCATCATAGAGGGGTTAAAGGCAGCGTTTTCGGCGTAACGGCCACAGAAGGTGGCGCCATCAGCCGTTTCCAGTACTACCGCACAATGACTCTTGCTGTACGGGGCATAGCTGAGGCTGGCGTGATCCAGCGCCTCAATCACCATAGGATCGGAGCTCTCAAGCGCCAGGTTTACCTGTTGTTTACTTAGCAAAGGCGTAGTGACATTGAGATCTTTGGGGCCAAAGGCGTAGGGCAGGTAATGACTCAAAGGCGCTGTAGGCTGTTTGGGCAGGTGAATACGGATCTCTTGCCCGGCCACTAACTCATTCATAAACTGACGGCAGTGGCCGCAGGGACTCTCGTTGACTATGATATCGACTACCTGGCTTTCACCGCTCAGCCAGGCATGACTGATGGCGCTTTGCTCGGCGTGAACCGAGTGGCACAAGGCTTCACCCGGCAGTTCGATATTGGCACCCATATAGATATCACCGCTCTTGCCTTTGGCGATGGCGCCGACATAGAACTCACTGATTGGCGGATTGGCCAGTGCCGCAGCAATAGGCAAGAGCGCCAGCAGTAACTCATCATCACCAAGGCCGCTGGCCTTGGCCAACTCACTCAGCTGCTGTGCATCCAGATGACCGGCGAACTCATCGTTGAGCAGTGGCACCAATTGCTCGGCAAGTGCTTTGGGCAACTGGTTCAGGCTGTTTACAAATCTGTCTTGCATTGGCCATTCCTTGTTAAATGTTAAGCTAATGGTTATCCAGTTTAGTCAGGAAGTTACAGTGGAAACGGGACTGGCTTCGCAAAATTCCGTTAAAGCGCCTGTAAGTATTGCACCAGAGCCTTGAGAAGTCGCTGGTGACTTTCATTTTCGGCAGTTTCTTCCAACAGATTTTCCAAGCGAATGACATAATCCGGATCGTTGAGCCTTTGCTGGCAGAATTCATGCCAGCGCAGTGTTTCTTTGTCCGTAAGTGTCGAAGGATAGTTGCGGGCGCGGTAGCGAAACAACATCTCCTTGAGTCTGGGGTCGTCAAAGCTGAGATCCAGCGCCGCCAGGTTATCGGGGGCGGTATGGCGGATCATCTCCATCTTGGCCTTATCCGCGGGAGAGAAGAATCCTCTGCTGTAGAGCATAAGATCCGGATCTGTACTTTGGTTGTCCCTTGGGGTATCAAACAGGCTTGCCAGCTTGGAGCGGATCTGCGGATGCTGGCGCAGGCGCTTGTATTGCTCGCGGGCAAAGGCCTTGTCAAATCCAATCCGCTTGGCGGCTTCATCGGTCAGTGTCTTGGCGGTGGCAATAAAGGGGCACTTATTGATATGCACCTGTTTGACAGGTATGGGTAATTCATCTTCTGCCAATTCGCTTCTTGGCGTATAGAGCCGCTCGCGAATGCTGTCTACATCCAATTCAATCAGCGGACTGATATCCATATGCAGGTTAACGCAGACAATGGCATTCTTGTTCTCCGGATGATGGGCCACAGGGGCTATGAGAGTGGCACAGCCCTGAGTCGCCGGGATTTTGGAGCTGATATGCACCAAAGGTTGCATATTGAGTACATCGATTTGCTCTGAGACTGCCTGCTTGCGTCTGAGTTTGAAATAGTAGTCAAACAGTCTTGGTTGTTTCTCTTTGATCAGTTTGGCCAAGGCTATGGTGGCATATACATCTGACATGGCATCGTGAGCCTTTTCATGGCCGAGTCCGTTGGCCTGGGTCAGATGTTCGAGCTTAAAACTGGGAGAGCCATCCTCTTTGGTTGGCCAGTTGATCCCGTCCGGGCGCAGGGCATAGCAGGCCCGAACCAGATCGATAATATCCCAGCGGGAATTGCCTTGCTGCCATTCTCTGGCATAGGGATCGATAAAGTTTCGGTAAAAACCATACCGGCTGACCTCATCATCAAATCGCAGCGAGTTGTAGCCGGCGACGCAGGTATTGGCTTGGCTGAACAGGGCATTGATCCGCCCCATAAATTCGGTTTCCGGCAGCCCTTTGCCATTGGCCAGTTGTGGGGTGATCCCTGTGATGAGAATCGCCTCGGGTGAGGGCAGGTAATCGCTGGCTATCTGGCAGTAAAAGGTCTCGGGCTCACCAATGATGTTCAGCTCCAGGTCGGTACGTATCCCGGCAAACTGCGCCGGCCTGTCTTTCGCCGGATTGGCGCCGAATGTTTCATAATCATGCCAAAATATGGAAGGCTGAGGTTGGGCTTGACTCATACTGATGACTTTTGCTCTTCAGACAAAAGCTTATCTTAACATTTTTTTCCGGGAATGGGATTTTGCTGGCATTATCGCTGGTATTTCGGTTAAAAGCCGCCCTTGGTGAATCGATGGCCTCTGGGTACAATATGTGCCTGCCGACAGGGACGACAAAGAGGTTCGGATGACCCTAAGGGATGCAGATGCATAGTCAGTTTTTCAGTTCGCCCACCATAGTCAATCTTTCTATGCCGACCAGGTTGTGCCTCAGCTTGCCGGAGAGTGTCAGTGATTTTGTGTTGTCGGAGGCTTTGCGTTCGCCACTGCTTGAGTGGGTAATGCTTGAAGGAGAAGACAAAGCTTCGCTGGGGCAGTTTATTTTGAGGCTGCAACCTTTTCTGACCAAACAATTGCTGCCTTTGGAATCCGTCAGGAAGGGTGGAGTGTCGCGCACCGCAGGTCAGGGCTTTAGACTCTACTGTGAAGTTGGGACCAGTACTTCAAGTTGTATTGCTGCTCTGAGGCAAGGAATATGTGTCGATTTTTGGCCAGGACAGACATTTCTCTGTTTGTTGCAAACCAGTAGATTCGAACTACTGCCTTTGGAACAAGATTTACGTTTGTCCCAGGAGGCAAGAGAGATCATTCTCGCCAAGGCCGCTTTAGCTGAACCTCAAGATTATCAGGCCAGCAGTGAAAAACTGGCGCTACAGCTCAATGAAGTCACCAGGGCAAGGATCCGGCTGGAAGCTTACCAGCAAGCGCTGAGAACTGAGTTACCCGAAGGCCTGCTCAATGAAGTATGGCATCTGCTTACCGGTCTGGCGCAGAAACGCCAATGGCTGCTGCGATGTTATAATCAGTCACTTGAACGTCCAAGTTACCGTTTGAGTGCCAACCAAGATATTGCTGAAGAAAAGCTCAGGCGTATGCTGGAGTGTTATGAGCAGTTGTCATCACCTGAGCTCAATGTCATGGTCAGGCAGTTGACCGACGAAGAGTAAAATCACCTGGGCACTTAGACCCAATTCTGATGGAAGTAATACATGTCTTATATTTGTCCCCTGTGCCGCAGCGAGTTGGTACAGGATGGAAAACAATGGCGTTGTAGCCAAAACCACAGCTTTGATAAAGCCAAAGAAGGTTATGTCAACTTGTTGCCTGTACAGAAGAAAAACTCTCGTGATCCCGGTGACAACAAGCAGATGATGCAGGCCAGGCGCAGTTTTTTAAATGCCGGCTATTATCAGGCTCTCAGCAACAGGGTTAACGAACTGGCGTTGGAATATGGTAAGACACAACCCGATATTTTGGATCTGGGTTGCGGTGAGGGCTACTACAGCCAACGTTTGCAACAAGCCATTGGTGGCGAACTCTATGGTTTGGATATTTCCAGAACTGCGATTCGCTACGCCGCCAAGGCACATCCACAGATGCGCTTTTGTGTAGCCAGCGCCTACGACATGCCTTTTGCCGATGCAACCTTTGATCTTATGTTGCGTATTTATGCACCATCAAAAGATCAGGAATTGGCACGGGTGTGTAAGCCCGGCGGCATTTTCATTTGTGTATCCCCAGGCCCAAGACATCACTTTCAGTTAAAAGAGATCATCTATAGTGAGCCAAGAGAGCATGAGCTGACCAAGGCAGAGCTACCAGGTTTTAGCTTGCTGCATGATGAGAGACTGCAGTGGCCGCTGGTTCTGCCGGCCGGACAGGTTTGCAATGATTTTCTGGAAATGACTCCCTACGCCTGGAAGCTCAGCGCTGAACAAAAGCACAGATTGCAGGCAGAAGGTTTGAGTTGTGAACTGGATTTCCACATTCAAATTTACCAACGTAATACATAAGAGCTAGAACTATAAGATAGGTTTCAACTTGTTACGGCAAATCCTAGAAATTTAAGTAAAAAAAACCTCAAGAGGGTCAATTAAGTTTGTTGACTTATCTACAGAATGATTTATAGTCTTCTTAGCTTGAAAGTTGGGCTTATTTTTATGTCTTCAATACGACCAGTTCGTCCTGTAAACATAAGTAATACCGGCATTTTCAGCTCCACCGCCGTTAAGGCTTAAAAGATAGTTTTATTTACAGGATTTATATCATGTCACAAGTAACTGGTGTAGTTAAGTGGTTCAACTCTGACAAAGGTTTCGGTTTCATCGAGCAAGAGTCTGGTCCAGACGTGTTTGTACACTTCCGCGCCATCAACTCTGACGGCTTCAAGACTCTGGACGAAGGTCAGAAAGTATCCTTCACTGTTACTCAGGGCCAAAAAGGTCCTCAAGCTGAAAACGTTTCTGTTATCGGCTAATCGCTTTTCGGGGTAACCCGAGCGATATAGTAATCAACCGCGCGAGCCTACACTACAAAAAGAAGTGTAAGGAAAGCGCGGTTTTTTTATATCCGCAGGCAATCGCTTCAACTTTACATTTTCCGTTATATCTTTCACTGAATTGTCAACCGCATGAATTTTGTGGGACACCCTCTCTTTCGCTATTCTTATATTGCTGTAAACCTTTGATACTCAGTTCTTAGGTGACTCTTTTCTCAAGAGCAACGCAGACGCTGGATTCGTTGTCGACACAGACGATAATTTGTTGCTGCTCCAATCGCTGATGATTTTGATAAAGCCTGGCATCAGATCTGCTTTGAGTACGTTATGGGCGTCATTGCTTTAAAAAGGCGTTGGTTAACTGTACCGGATTTCACTCAACTGATGACAAAAAGCATGACAACATTAAGTGTGAGCACACTGATTGCGAGTAAGGTGGCAAAACGGATAAGGCCTTCTGCTTTAGGGGGAGTTTGGAGCAGTGTTACTGGGTAGCCAAAGAAGATAGCAAGGTAAAGCAGGCTTCTTAAAGGATATGCCATACCCGAGAGATGGTACTCACGGCCGTTTTTCTGCTTAACTGTCGCGGCGTGAGCTCGTTTTCGCTCAAGCTGATGACTGTCATGATAGTCCACCCAGTGGAACACCAGACTTGCGATATCCTCTTTGGCAATAGCGATTGTTGTTCCTGTGAGATATTGAGGCAGGAAAATATGGGTTTGGTTTATCCTTATCTGCCGCTCGTCTTTGGCACTGCTTTTCACGCCTAACTGAGTCAGTATCCGGCTTTTACGTACCTGGATATATATTAAAAACCAGATGGCGCTGCAGGCAGGGAGCAGCAAATGACCCTTTCCCATAAATGATGCCAGCAGTGTGGCCAGCATTATAACGGGAACTAGGCTCAAAAGTAGCGGCAGCTCTTTTCTCCAGGGCAGAGCGAAAAAGCTCAAAGAGATGGGCAATGTGATTTCGCTCCCTAAATCCAGATTAGCGTATTTGCCGGTAAAGGTGCGATTGAACCATTTGTAATCGTTCAATAATTTGGATGGTGTCATCTGACTCATAATTCCTTTTACTTGTCGTGAACTTCAGCAAGAGAAGTGAACAAGGCAACTCGTCTTTGTTATTGCAACCAAAACGATAGCGCCCTTGTATCTACAGGGCACACGCTCAAGTACTGCCAATTACTTGGCATGAACTATTTCAATTTCAACATTGGATGGGAGATCGCTGGCAGGGGGCACAGGGGCAAATTGCTCGCCATAATACAGGTTAGGTTGGGGTTTAGCGTTGAAATAATGCTCAGGCTCGGCGCGGTTGCTGGTATCAACATCCACCAACCAGTTACCTTTTTTATCTTTGTGGCTGACTATAACGATTTTACCGGCAAACTCGCTCATGGGTTCTTCTGTGTCTTTCGGCGGGTGAAAACGCACCAGGTAATAGCCTATGTCGGTGGCGCTCTTGCCGTGCGTCTGACGTTGAACGACCCGAAAATCTACATCTATTCTGGCTTGTTTATGGCGGATGCGGTCAAAGAACTTTTGATATAGTTTGAGTACGTTTTCACGTCCCTGAACTATGGCAAGGCTTTGCTGTTCAGGAATATAAGTGGCATCCTCGGCGTATATGTTTTCCAGAGGGGCGGAGTTAAGTTCTTTAAATGCCCGGTTGAACATGACATAGACACGATTAAGGGCTGCTTGGTCTTTATCCTGTAATTCGGTAGCCTTGAGGGGCTGAAGCACAGAAATCAGGCAAACGAGCAATAGGGTTAAGAATTTCATTAAAATCATCTAAGCAGGCTCATCTGACCTCACTATAATAGAAGCCCTTTGGTAACAGAAGATTGATTTCTTTACAAAGTGTGTAAACCACGTCATAAGTTGGAGGAGTCGCATCATGAAAGCAGATGATCTGACACTTTTTATGCAAGAAATGGCCGATGTGGTGCCGCTCAAACAGCAACCTCAGGCAGTGACCAGAGCGAAACCTCTTTCCAGTGAGTCAAAACAGGCACGCAAAGCCGCCGCCGAAGCCCATGAGTATCTGCAGCGTCTGACCTTGGATTTAGCGCTGATCCCCAGAGTGAAACCCGATGATATGCTCAGTTACAAGCAGCAGGGGATCCAGGAGGCGGTATTCAAGAATTTACGTCTCGGCAAATACAAGATAGCCGCCGAGCTGGATATTCATGCCATGTCGGTGCGACAGGCCAGAGATTATCTGCTCGGTTTCATTCAGGCTCAAGTGGCTTTGGGCCACCGCTGCGTGCTGGTGATACATGGCAAAGGGCAGAATCGTAAGCCGTTTCCTGGGCTTATCAAGTCCTGTGTCAACTTCTGGTTGTCGCAGATAGATGAAGTGCAAGCGTTTCACAGCGCTCAGCGCGAACATGGCGGCTATGGCGCCCTCTATGTGATGTTGCCTAAATCAGCAGCGAAACGGCTTGAATCCCGCGAGACCAACCACAAAGGAGCGGGCTTTCGCTGAGCTGTCTGTGGCGGCAGATTATCTGCCTTGACCGTAGCCGAGATTTCGTTTGACATAAGTGTAACCAATGTTTAATTTAAACGAGTGTTTTAAATTAACTAAGGTCACGGAATGGCAAGTCGATCTGATACCAAGACAAGAATTCTCGATGCCGCGGAGAAGCTGTTTGCCGAGCGGGGGTTTTCAGAAACCTCCCTCAGGCTTATTACCAGCAAAGCAGAAGTGAATCTTGCATCTGTAAACTACCATTTTGGTTCAAAAAAAGAGCTCATCCGGGCGGTTTTGGCACGTTACCTGGATGTTTTTATGCCGTCGGCGTCAAACGCCATTAATGAGCTTATCGGCCGGGATAAACAGGCCTCTTTGGATGCTATTTTCTCCTCTTTGGTGGGGCCGTTGCTGGAACTTAACAAAGTTCGCAACGAAGGAACCAGTATTTTTCTGCAACTGCTTGGTCGTGGCTATATCGAAAGTCAGGGGCACTTGCGCTGGTTTATTACCACTCATTATGGCAAGCATCTGGATCAGTTTGTTCAGGCTGTGTCTGGCAGTGCACCTCACATTCCACCGGCAGAAATGTTCTGGCGCTTGCACTTTACCCTGGGAACCATAGTTTTCACCATGGCCTCAGCCGATGCGCTCAACGAGATAGCCGAAGCCGACTTTGGTGAACATAATGATATAGAGGCAGTGATCCGCAAGGTGATCCCTTACATGGCTGCCGGTGTGGCTGTGCCGTTGGTTTCTCAAGCAGAATAAAGGTCTGGTTATGAGCATTATCCTCTTAATAATAGTTGCCCTGATAGCGCTGTTCTTTGTGCGCAATATACGCCTGCAGTTTGTGACCCGGCCGGTATTGGCCTTCTTTCGCAAGGTGCTACCACCGCTTTCGGATACAGAGCGCGAAGCGATGGAGGCCGGTGATGTGTGGTGGGAAGCCGAGCTGTTTCGTGGGAAACCCAACTGGGAAAGCCTGCATGCCTATGGTAAACCGGCGCTGAGTGCCGATGAGAAAGATTTTATCGACCATCAGGTGATGACGGCGCTAAAAATGATTGATGACTATGACATAGTCAACAACCGCAAGGACTTACCGCCCGAGCTGTGGGAGTACTTCAAGAAAGAAGGCTTCTTCGCGCTGATCATCCCGAAAAAATACGGTGGCCGTGAGTTTTCTGCCTATGCCAACTCCACCATAGTCAGTAAGTTGGCGAGCCGCAGTGTCAGCGCCGCTGTGACTGTGATGGTACCCAACTCACTCGGTCCGGGTGAGCTGCTGACTCATTATGGTACCAAGGAGCAGAAAGAGCATTGGTTGCCGGCCTTGGCAAAAGGGGAAGAGATCCCTTGTTTTGCCCTGACCGGCCCCGAAGCCGGCTCGGATGCCGGTGCCATTCCCGATGAAGGGATAGTCTGCCGCGGTGAGTTCGAAGGCGAGGAAACTCTGGGGCTGAAGCTAAACTGGAACAAGCGTTACATCACTCTGGCTCCAGTGGCCACTGTGCTGGGGCTGGCATTTCAGATGCGTGACCCAGACGGGCTGTTGGGTGACAAGGTTAACTTGGGGATCACCTGCGCCCTGATCCCAACCGATCATCCCGGCGTGAAAATTGGTCGTCGTCACAACCCGCTCAATATGGCCTTTATGAATGGTACCACTCAAGGGGAAGAGGTGTTTATTCCGCTGGATTGGATCATAGGTGGCCCACAATACGCCGGCCGCGGCTGGCGTATGCTGGTGGAGTGCCTCTCTGCCGGGCGTGGTATTTCACTGCCGGCGCTGGCGACGGCATCAGGGCATATGGCTACCAAGACTACAACCGCTTACAGCTATGTGCGTAAGCAGTTCGGCATGGCCATAGGTCAGTTTGAAGGGGTTCAGGAAGCGCTGGCAAGGATCATTGCCAACACCTATCAGCTGGAAGCGGCTCGTCGTCTGACAACCACAGGCATAGATCTCAAGGTTAAGCCATCTGTGGTGACCGCGATTGCCAAATATCACATGACAGAGCTTGGCCGTCAGGTGATGAACGATGCCATGGATATTCAGTCCGGCAAGGGTATTCAGATGGGGCCAAAAAATTATCTGGCTCATGGCTATATGGCCAACCCAATCTCCATCACAGTGGAAGGGGCCAACATCCTGACCCGTAGTTTGATGATCTTCGGTCAGGGCGCGACCCGCTGTCATCCTTATGTACTGGCCGAGATGGAAGCTGCCGGCATGGAAGACAACAGTGAAGCGCTGGAGCGTTTCGACTCCTTGCTGATGGGCCACATTGGTTATGCGCTGCGTAACGCCTTCGGCTCTTTGGGTAACGCCCTCAGCCGTAGCTATTTTGAGCGCTCACCCGTGAGTGGCGATACCCGCGACTATTACAAGCAGATGGCCCGTCTGTCCAAGGCGCTGGCGCTGGTGACCGACTTATCGATGCTTATCTTGGGCGGCGATCTCAAGCGCAAGGAGATGATTTCGGCCAGACTCGGTGACGTTCTCAGTCAGCTGTATCTGGGCTCGGCCACATTGAAACTGTTTGAAGACAATGGCCGCCAGTTTGACGATCTGCCGATAGTCAAACATGTGATGGATACCCGATTGCAACTGGCTGCCAAGGCGCTTGAGCAGGCGATAGCCAACTTCCCCAATCGTCCGGTTGCCTGGGTCATGCGTGTGCTGGTATTCCCGCTGGGGAATCACTTCAACGGCCCGAAAGACAGCCAGTCCATTGAACTGGTCAAGAGCATGCTTAAACCGGGTCCGGCCCGCGACAGGCTGACCTTCCTCTGTCCTGAATTTGACGGCGACACCAGTGGTATTGCCGAGGTGGAAGCGGCATTCAAGGCTCAATATCAGTGCCGTGAACTGCACGGCAAACTGAGAAAGGCGCAAAAGGATGGTCGTTTGTCTGCCAAGCTGGCACCGCTATCTCTGTATCAGGCGGCATTGGACGCTGAGGTTATCAGTAAAGCCGAGTATGAGCAGTTGCTTGAGGCCGATAAACTGCGGTTGGCGGCAATCAATGTCGATGATTTTGAAACGCTGTAATTGAGATTGATTGGTATCTGAATTTCAGTTTGGTAAGCCTGTCCCAGGTGGGCTTAGCTCTGATGTAAACAAAATCACCAAGCCTGAAACAGAACAAAAGCAGTAGAAATAAAAAAGGTACGCCTCGGCGTACCTTTTCTGTTTTGTTATCAGCTTAGCGCTATTGGCAAGCCATTAGGCGACGATCAACACCTTGCAGGTATTGGTGCCACCTACGGTTTCCATGGCATCACCCTTGGTCATGAGCACCATGTCACCACTCTCCAGGTATCCCTTGGCCTTGAGGCTTTCAAGGGCCTTTTTCGCCAGTTCATCGGCGGCATAAACGGTAGAGTCAAACTCAACCGGATAGACACCCCGATAGAGCGCCATCTTGGCCAAAGTGGGCTGATGACGGGCGAGGGCGAAGATAGGCAGCGCCGAGCTTATCCGTGACATCAACTTGGGCGTCGCCCCGGATTCTGTCAGGGCGATAATCGCCTTGACACCCTGCAAATGGTTGGCAGCATACATGGTAGACAGCGCTATGGTTTCTTCTATGGAGCTGAAGCTTTCATCCAGACGGTGCTTGGATACCCGCACACTGGGATGTGCTTCGGCGCCAAGACAAACCCTGGCCATGGCCTGAACCGTTTCTTCAGGATAATCCCCGGCGGCGGTCTCGGCCGAAAGCATTACGGCGTCTGTACCGTCGAGTACGGCGTTGGCCACGTCCATGACTTCGGCGCGGGTCGGCATAGGGCTGCTGATCATAGACTCCATCATCTGGGTTGCGGTGATCACCACCTTATTGAGCTGACGCGAGCGGCTGATCAGTTTTTTCTGCACGGCCACCAGAGCCGGATCGCCGATTTCTACCCCCAGGTCGCCGCGGGCAACCATGACGGCATCGGAGGCGAGGATTACATCGTCCATCGCTTCATCGGAAGCTACGGCTTCGGCGCGCTCTACCTTGGATACTATCAGGGCGTTGCTGCCGGCCTTTTGCGCCAGTTCGCGGGCATAGTTAAGATCGGCACCGCTGCGGGGGAAGGAAACGGCCAGGTAGTCCACCTGAATTTGTGCCGCAGTGATGATGTCCTGCTTGTCTTTATCTGTCAGTGCAGCAGCAGACAGACCACCGCCTTTCTTGTTGATCCCCTTGTTGTTGGACAGGGGACCGGCAACAGTCACGCTGGTATGTACCTTACGGCCTTCTACCTTTTCGACTTTCAGTTGTACCCGGCCATCGTCCAGCATCAGGATATCACCGACAACCACATCGTCCGGCAGTTCCTTGTAATCGATACCCACCTGGGTTTCGTCGCCTTCGCCTTTACCCAGCTCGGCATCCAGAATGAATGGCTGGCCAAGCTTGAGTTGGACTTTCTTATTGTCCTTGAAGGTGGAAACACGGATTTTCGGACCCTGGAGATCGCCGAGGATGGCAACGTGTACACCAAGCTCTTTCGCAATGCTGCGGGCTTGGCTGGCGCGTTTTAGGTGATCTTCTGGGGAACCGTGGGAGAAGTTGAGGCGAACAACGTTGGCACCTGCTGCTATGATACGACGCAGGTTATCATCACGATCTGTGGCTGGGCCCAGCGTGGTAACGATCTTGGTTCTGCGGAACATAATATACTCCGTTTAAGTTTTAAAAAATCTTACGCTATATTAACAGACATCGGCTCAATATGTAGGAAACTTACAGACAAAATGATCTAACTCAAAGTTTTATTTTTGTGAGTTACGGCTAATTTTAGGCGTGGCTTGGGCAGTTGCCAATTTTGGTAACTGCCCAGGTGCTTACGGGAAAGGGGATTACAGTGGTTCGCTCTTATCTATGCGGGATTCCTTCAAAACTTCCTTGACCCGCTTGAGACTTTCCCTGAAGCGTGGGCCCCGGCGCAGGGTAAACCCGGTCGCCAGCACATCAATAATCACCAACTGAGCCAAACGAGAGGCCATAGGCAGGTACATATCTGTGTCCTCCGGCACTTCCATGGTAACCGGCAGGGTACATTCCTGCGACAGCGGCGAGTGACGCGCGGTAATACCTATCACGGCAGCGCCGTTTTCTCTGGCCAATCTTGCTATATCGATCAAAGACTTGGTGCGGCCTGTGTGGGAAATCAGCACCACTACATCGCCTTCATCACTATTGATACAGCTCATGCGTTGCATCAACACATCATCGAAACATAAAACCGGTACATTAAAGCGGAAGAACTTGTTCTGGGCATCGTGTGCCACTGAGGCAGAGGCGCCAAGACCGAAGAAAGAGATCTTTTTCGCTTGAGTCAGTATGTCTACCGCCTTGTTGATGGCCGTGGTATCTATGCTCTGGCGTGCAGTATCCAGAGAAGCCATGGAAGATTCGAAGATCTTGGTGGTGTAAGACTCGGGTGTATCATCTTCCTCAACGTGACGACTGACGTAAGGGGTACCATTTGCGAGACTTTGGGCCAGATGTAATTTAAAATCCGGGAAACCTTTGGTATCCAAACGACGACAGAAGCGGTTGACTGTAGGCTCGCTGACATCCGCCATCTTGGCCAGAGTTGCTATGCTTGAATGAATAGCTGTCTGGGGTGATGCCAGGATAACTTCGGCTACTTTGCGTTCTGACTTGCTGAAATGGGGGAGGTTTTTTTGAACCTTTTCTAGGGTATTCATACGCGTACGTCCGCTGGGTTGAAATTATGTAATTTTATTATTTCTTTGAGGCCTGAGCACTACAAAGTAGGGTGCAAACCAATCTTGACGTAAGTCCTGTATATACCGGAATGAAAACAGGCTAACTTCCGAGATAAGAAGGTTTTAAGCAGGAAAAGCATACCAGATTATTGCCAAACCTGCCTAGACTGGCCTCAAGGCTTTATTTGCAAATTATAGATGCATTTAATAAATACTGTTGTTATATTACAACAAAAGTGTGGAATTCTTCATCGCATAGTGGAACCACCACCGACAAAAGGAGAGCATTAAGCAATGGGCAAAACAACATCAGAGGCCAAAGCTTGTGATTTTGTACTCTTTGGTACCAAGGGCGACTTGGCAAGGCGCAAATTGTTGCCTTCGCTCTACCAGCTGGATAAGGCCGGTCTGCTCAATCGGGACACCAAGGTCATAGGTGTTGCCAAAGATGAATTCTCTGCCGAAGATTTTCGCGAACTGGTTAAAACGGCTCTGAGCACCTTTGTTAAAGAACCCCTGTGCGACACCACGCTTTCCCGCTTCCTCGAACGTTGTCATTATGTCGGTACCAACTTTACCGAATCTGAAGGATACAAAGCCTTCCACCAACTGCTCGAACCTGCCAAGCGGGTGATGGTCAACTATTTTGCTACGCCTCCGGCTATTTTCGGTGATATCTGCCGTTGCCTGCATGAACAACAACTGATCCATCCCGATACCCGGGTGGTGCTGGAAAAGCCCATAGGCTCAGATTTGCAGTCATCCAGAGTGATCAATGACCAGGTTTCTGCCTACTTCAGTGAGAGTCAGGTCTATCGTATCGACCACTATCTGGGTAAAGAAACAGTACAGAACTTGATTGCTTTGCGTTTTGCCAACTCACTGTTTGCCTCCAAGTGGGATAACCGCACCATAGATCATGTACAGATCACTGTGGCCGAAGAGGTGGGTATTGAAGGACGCTGGGGTTATTTCGACAAAGCCGGCCAGATGCGCGACATGATCCAGAACCACTTATTGCAGGTGCTGACCTTGATTGCCATGGATCCTCCGGTGAATCTGGATGCCGATAGCATTCGTGATGAGAAGGTGAAGGTGCTCAAGTCGCTGCGTCCCATCAATCAGGACAATGTATTTGAAAACACTGTGCGCGGCCAGTATTCGGCCGGGTTCCTCAAAGGATCGCCGGTTCCCGGTTATCTGGAGGAAGAGGGCGCCAACGTGGATTCCAACACAGAAACCTTTGTCGCCTTGCGTGTCGATATCGACAATTGGCGCTGGGCCGGGGTGCCTTTCTATCTGCGCAGCGGTAAACGTATGCCGTTCAAGAGTTCTGAAATTGTCATCTATTTCAAGAATCCACCCCATAACCTGTATCGTTCAAGCCATCGCAATCTGCCGCCCAATAAGTTGACCATACGTTTGCAACCGCATGAAGGGGTGGAGATCCAGATGATGAATAAGGTGCCCGGGCTTGAGCAGAAACAGCGACTGCAAACCACCAAGCTGGATTTGAGCTTCTCCGACACCTTCAAGAACGAACGTATCGCCGATGCTTATGAACGTTTGTTGCTTGAAGCTATGCTGGGTAATCAGGCATTGTTTGTACGCCGCGACGAAGTGGAGCAGGCTTGGACTTGGGTCGATGGCATTATTCAGTCCTGGGAGATGAGCAACGAAAAACCCAAGCCTTATCCTGCCGGTACCTGGGGGCCTGTGGCCTCAGTGGCCTTGATCACCAAAGACGGTCGCTCCTGGGATGAATAAGGAGACAGCATGATTAAAGAAACTGTATTCAAGTCTTTCGACAACCCCACTGCGCTGGAGGCCCAGTTGGCCGAACGTATTGCCGGCGCGTTGCAAAACGCGATAGATAACCGCGGCAAGGCCAGTCTGGTGGTTTCCGGTGGCTCGACGCCGCTGAAACTGTTTGCTGAGCTCAGCCATAAAATGATCGACTGGAGCGATGTTTACATAACGCTCGCCGACGAGCGCTGGGTGGATGCCGAAGACAAGGACTCCAACGAGCGCCTGGTGCGCGAGCATCTACTGCAAAATCGCGCCGCCAGCGCCAAGTTCCGCGGCCTGAAGAATATGTTTGCCACTCCTGAAGCGGGCTTGAGTATGGCCACAGAGCAGTTGGCCAACTTCCCGAGGCCTTTCGATGTGGTGGTGTTGGGAATGGGTAATGATGGCCATACCTGCTCTTGGTTTCCCTGCGCCCCTGAAGAACAACTGACCGAGGCGCTGGAAACCGATGCACTGCTGTGCGCTGTGCATCCGGGCAATGCGCCTCACGCCAGGATCAGCCTGAGCCGTAAAGCCGTGCTCGGCAGCCGCCAGATTTATCTGCATCTGGTCGGCGAAACCAAACTTTCCGTATATCACCAAGCTCTCGAGAGTGACGATCCCAGGGAAATGCCGATCCGCGCCGTGTTGGCGCAGCATAAGACCCCGGTCGATGTGTTCTGGAGCGCTTAAGGAGGCAAGATGCACCCAAGAGTTCAAGCCGTAACAGACAGGATTATTGCCCGCAGCCAAGATCACAGGGGTAAGTACCTGGCGGCATTGGCCGAAGCCAGAGCCAAGGGCGTGCACCGCAGCAGCTTGAGCTGCGGCAATCTGGCCCATGGGTTTGCTGCATGTCAGCCGGCCGATAAAGACAGCCTGCGCCAGCTGACCAAGGCTAATATAGGCATAGTGACAGCATTCAATGACATGCTTTCGGCGCACCAACCTTACGAACACTATCCTGAATTATTGAAACAGGCCTGCAATGAAGTGGGCAGCGTTGCCCAGGTGGCAGGCGGTGTACCGGCCATGTGTGACGGTGTCACCCAAGGCCAACCTGGGATGGAGCTCAGCTTGCTGAGCCGTGAAGTGATTGCCATGGCTACCGCTGTTGGTCTGTCCCACAATATGTTTGATGGTGCCCTGCTGCTGGGTATTTGTGACAAGATAGTCCCTGGGCTACTGATTGGCGCCCTGAGCTTTGGTCATCTACCCATGTTGTTTGTGCCGGCGGGACCGATGAAATCCGGGATCCCCAATAAGGAAAAAGCCCGTATTCGCCAGCAGTTTGCTGAAGGAAAGGTCGATAGAACCGCCTTGCTCGAAGCCGAATCTAAGTCCTATCACAGCGCGGGTACCTGTACCTTCTACGGTACGGCCAACAGCAACCAGTTGATGCTGGAAGTCATGGGGCTGCAGTTACCCGGCTCCTCATTTGTCAATCCGGACGACCCTTTGCGTGAGGCGCTCAATAAGGCGGCCGCCAAACAGGTGTGCCGTCTGACTGAACTTGGCAACCAATACAGCCCGATAGGTGAACTGGTTTGTGAAAAGTCGATAGTCAACGGCATAGTGGCTCTGCTCGCCACCGGTGGCTCGACCAATCTCACCATGCACATAGTGGCGGCGGCCCGGGCGGCGGGCATCATAGTCAACTGGGACGATTTCTCTGAACTGTCGGATGTGGTGCCGCTGCTGGCCAGGGTATATCCCAACGGTCATGCCGACATCAACCATTTTCATGCTGCCGGGGGGATGGCTTATCTGGTGCGGCAGTTGCTGGATGCTGGTTTACTACATCAAGACGTCAACACAGTGGCTGGCTTTGGTCTTGAGCGTTACACCAAGGAGCCCAAGTTACTTAATGGCGAGCTCAGTTGGGTGGATGGCCCGACCGAGAGTCTGGACAGCGAAGTGCTGACCTCAGTGGCCAAGCCGTTTCAGAGCAACGGCGGTCTTAAACTGCTAAAGGGCAATCTGGGCCGGGCGGTTATTAAGGTTTCTGCGGTTCAGGAGCAACATAGAGTGGTGGAAGCTCCGGCTGTGGTTATCGACGATCAGAATCAGCTCAATGAGCTTTTTACCAGTGGTCAACTGGATAAGGACTGCGTGGTGGTGGTCAAGGGGCAAGGTCCCAAGGCCAACGGTATGCCTGAGCTGCATAAGCTGACGCCTATTCTCGGGACCTTGCAGGACAGGGGCTTTAAAGTTGCCCTGGTGACCGATGGCCGTATGTCAGGAGCCTCAGGCAAGGTGCCTGCGGCCATCCATCTGACGCCGGAAGCGCTCGATGGCGGTATGATAGCCAAGGTGCACAGCGGTGATTTGGTGCGGGTCGATGCCGAAAAGGGCGAACTCAGTCTGCTTGTCGATGAGCAGCAACTGTCCGCAAGAAGTGCCGATAAAGTGGAATTGAGAAGTGTGCGTTACGGCATGGGTCGTGAGCTGTTCGGTGCGCTGCGGGCCAATCTCAGCAGTCCTGAAACCGGTGCTCGCAGTACCAGTGCCATAGATGACTATTACTAATCATTAAGGAATAAAGTACATGCTTGAGAATAACTGGTCCTTGCAACCTCAGGACATATTTAAACTGAGCCCGATCATTCCGGTAATGGTTATCAACAAGATTGAACATGCGGTGCCCCTGGCCAAGGCCCTGGTTGCCGGTGGCATTCGGGTACTGGAAGTGACCTTGCGCACCGATTGTGCCCTTGAGGCCATAGCACGGATTGCAACCGAGGTGCCGGAAGCCTTGGTCGGCGCCGGCACCATACTGAATGAAGCGCAATTGGCGCAGGCTGCAGAGGCCGGCGCTCAGTTTGCCATCACCCCAGGGGCGACAGTGGAACTGCTCAAGGCGGGTAAAGCCGGTAAGATCCCACTTATTCCGGGGGTGGCCAGTATCTCCGAAGTCATGGTGGGGCTGGGTCTGGGCTATACCCACTTCAAGTTCTTCCCGGCCGAGGCTTCTGGCGGGGTCAATGCGCTCAAAGCCTTCAGCGGCCCGCTGGCCGATGTCCGTTTCTGCCCAACTGGCGGGATCACTCCGAGCAGCTATAAAGACTACCTGGCGCTGGGGAATGTCGATTGTATCGGTGGCAGTTGGATAGCTCCGGTAGAAGCGATGGAGCAGGGCGACTGGGCCAGGATCACCAGACTATGCCAGGAAGCCATCGCGGCGCTGTGAGCATTTAACCAGAATGAATAAGGCTACCCGAGGTAGCCTTTTCTTTGCTCCGGTGTTTTTATTGGCAACAAAATCAACAATTTTAGTCCTTTAGGCTGGCTTGCACTGTTATTGGCTTTAGGGTAGCTTGGTTTGAAAAGAGTAAGTTATTGGTTTTTATTGGGCTGTTCTATTGCTGCTGTAATAGTTGTCGATGAATAAGCTGTATGATTCAGGGAGGAGCCTTTTATGAGATTCGAGCGCATCATCAAGCATTACAATGCCTGTCAATGTCCGACATGTTCATATCAGAGCGCAAATGGTCGTATCGCTGAGGCCTGCATCGATTTCGGTTTTATTGCCAACTGGCTAACAGTGCCGCTCGGGTTTGGCACCATGATTTTGCTTGGATTACAGCCCCTGCCTATTAGAATGTCTTGCCCTGTCTGTGGAAATACCTTTTTCGCCAGCGGTTTTCGTCACTAATCTATTCCGGATCTGATAAAAGGAGTCTTGTCATGTATGGCTCAGCGGTAATTCCGTACTCTGTTAGCCTGTCAAAAGTCAGTAATTTAAGAGAGTTATCTTCCAGGCTCAGATATTTGCTGGTGTTGGCTTTTGCTTGGCTCCTTGGCGGCTGCGGTCAGCCCTTGCCACTGGACAAGGCAGAATATGCCGGTGAGTGGCAGAGTGCTGACATGTATCTGCTTATTCAGCACGACGGCTCTGTAGAGTATCAGCGCTATGATGGCAACAGCAGCACCTCGATAAGTGGTGGTATCCAAAAGTTTGACGGTAACGACTTTGAAGTGGGGATAGGTTTTCTCTCCAGTCGTTTTGAAGTATCAGAGCCGCCACACAGGGTCGGAAGCGACTGGCAGATGGTGGTTGATGGTGTCCGGTTGACCCGGGTTTCCGATGTACAGTTTTATTGAACCTAAGTCTTGCTCAAGCTTAGGTTTAAGTAGAGATGGATATGGAAAAGGCGCCAATGGCGTAATGCCGATCAGTTAAGACAGATCGCTTGACGATCTCACTGAAAGGATCAAAATCCGATGACCCCATGTCATCGGATTTTTTTATGCAAC
>NZ_JBKORL010000021.1:0-1569 GCF_047314525.1 Shewanella sp. BJSY2023SW007
TTTCTGCATGGCATTTTCGCTTCAATCTTATAAATATTCATAACCTATCCTTTAGGGCACTTATTATTCAATGAATGACGAGTTCTATGCTGGAGCTCAAGCAATTCCTTATTTACCCTTTCTTTATCCCAGCCTTCTAACTCTGCACGTTTTTGGTGTCGTTATGATAAACAGCCACTTACACCGAAATTTTATAGCCTCCGGAATTTACTCTTTCAAATCATTATTTAAGATACTTGAATAAAGAAAACTCCAGCATTAGAAAAGTCATCTATTCTTTTACGTAAGAATAAATAACCAGTTGCATCCGAGAGGCCTAAAATCCCACCCTCATCAAACGGTATATCTCCAGAGTATATTTGTGCGGCAAAGTAATATTCATCATCTAATACGCCATAACCAATCAAACCTCTAGGAATTACCTTGGATACAAAAGAGAACGCAGGAAAATCTTCACTATTAACTTCCCTTTTAGTAACCTCAACAGATATTGGTCCAAAATAGTTCTCATTTATAAAATCATCAGACTTTTCACTTAAAAGCACTCTAGAATAGCCTTTACTGATATGTTCAAGCTCTTCACTATCACCATGAAAAGTAATATCATCTAAAAAGTATCTATCGCTTGAATATGTTGAAAATACTGATAATACTTTACCCGCAGGGAATAATTCTTCACCAATCTTATGATTTAGTACTGAACAATCAATCGTAACAACTAGCGCTAACTCCTCCCCCAAAGGATTTACAGGCCAAGGAAAGGCAATGTGAGTACCTCCCCCAAACACAACCCCAGAACCGTCGTCAGCAGTATTAGCTTTTAATTGATATACTGTATCCATACTATTTTTCCCCACATTTTTTAATTCTTTCATAAAACGCTGTTGAATCTGCTTTGAGAACAGAAATACGATCTTCAGGAATTCCCGCTCTCCTCATAGCCTCGCTTGAAATTTCAAGTTCTTCATCAAAACTAGATGCAAATTGATTTGATCCGCACCGCTAATACAGCACATCCTTCATTGCTTCGACTTCCAGCATCTTGTCGGCCAACATCTTTTTGAGCTTGTTATTCTCCGCTTCCAACTCCCTCAGCCGCTTCGCTTCGTTCACTTCCAGCCCGGCATACTTTCTGCGCCAGTTATAGAAAGTGCCCGTGGATATGCCCATTTCACGGCAAATGTCATCGACTTTTGCCCCTGCCTCATGTTGTTTGATGGCCTTGATGATTTGTTCTTCGGTGTAACGTTTCTTCATGTTGAGATCTCCATTGGCTCCAGTGTATTGGAAATCTCATCAATGTCATGGTCTTAAATTCGGGGGAAAGGTCAGTTGCTGCCGGTATTTACGACAGCGGCGGCCAAAGACATCGTAGCGGAAAACATTGTCTCCCTGACGCACTACCCGCCCGGCTTGCTAAAAGATATGGCTGTCCTGTCTTTTTTTCTGTCTTTTTTTTTGTCCTGTCTTTTTTTTTTGATTCTTCGCGAAGTAGGTAGCCGCCTTTTTTAGAATGGCGAGGTCCTCTGCTTGCTCTGCGAGCTGGCGTTTGAGTCGCGCCACTTCGGC
>NZ_JBKORL010000022.1:0-2059 GCF_047314525.1 Shewanella sp. BJSY2023SW007
ATAGGTTTGTCGTTTGGTCTTTGATGTCATTGTTCACCTCGTTAAACGATTTTACTCGCTTAGCGTGGTGTCCAAAACTATCGGGGCAGATCAGTCCATCCATTTTGAAGGACGACTGGATGCTCACATCGATCTGTGATTTTTAACGTGACACAGAATTTTGAACACCCTCCCTCTGTTTGGAACAACTGGTTATCTGCAACTTACCAAACATCAAGCCTAGAACACTCAAAATCAACCAACATACCTTTATCAACCCCTGCAGGTATTGCACAGTCTAGCTCTATAATGATGGAGCCAACCTTTACAATATTCTCTAATCGATCCTCAACTACTGCTGTCACTCTATGGGGTAAGACTTTCTCCTCAAGTGCTTCAATAGATACAAATCCAGAATTAGATAACATCACTTCTTTAGCCATGAATGCATGAAGATAATCAACCTCTGCTCCCTCTTCATACTCACATGGCTGGCAAAATGCTATGCAGCTATCTCACATGGCTGGCAAAATGCTATGCAGCTATATTCGCCATCAGTAATTGTCAGTTCAGCCTCTTGAGCTGACTTTGAAGTCCAATTTAACTTTTCAACCTTCATAATCAATCACAAAAAATCAAGCTACCCATGATAATACAATGAATTGCCACTGATTTCTTTCCTAGACACCTTTTAGTTAGATAAACTAGCTAGAAATCATCTTCAACAGAAATAATTCCTGCATTAACCAATGCGTTCTGAGTATTTATCAATAGATTAACGACTTCAGAATCATTAACACCCATTAAGCGTTCAATTACCTCCAACTGACAACCATTAGCTAGATTACTAATTATGATATCACTAGGCATAGACTGGCTGTTGACTGTAGAACTCACGTATGAAATCCAACCGACACTATTGTCAAACTCCATATCAGGATCTATTTTGCAAGCCAAATCATGAGACGTGAACACTGCAAATTCTGGATTACATTGTGTAACTAAAAGCTTCCAAACTTGCCTAAAAAACTGCAATTCATTGACTCTACTTTCAACAGGAGAATCTAGTTTACATACAACAGAATTTCCCGGGCTAGCAGTACCATATGCTCCCGAACTCACTATAATAAAAAAAACTGGCCCACAGTCCAATTTAACTTTCCACTGCGATGTGAACCCCAAAGGGGACAATAGGGAAACAGTCGAATCTTCTTGAACAACTTCTGTATATGCGACATCAGGGTCAAGCACTAAACTAATAATTTTACTCTTTTGTTCGAGAAAATCATCTGGCATCACATCTAGTTTTAGTCCCTTTGAGAGTATTTCAAATGAGCACGGGCGTTCTACCGCTGCCTCAATACCTATGAGTAAATCAATGATGAAAGATAAGTATTCATCTAGGCACTGTTGCCTGTCTTGCCAATAGAATCCCATGTATTCTTTTGCTCTAATCATTATTGACCACCCTTAGGCGTATAAACTGGTTTAATATGTTTAACTTTATTCTCTCTTAACAACTGACTTACAAGATCAAACTTTTCTTGATTAGGTATATGCCACTCGACTTTCGTTTTCACCTGTGATGCTACAGCTGACTGCTTTCTCGCATCTCGCAAAACAACATCAAGCGACCAAGCCTCATCTTTGGGCCATTTATTAAAATCCTTAGCATCAATTAAAACTCCACGTTCAGGGTTGAATCCATCAAATTTGATTTCACCGCTTTTCATTAAATCCGTCTTTACAACATACTCTGTATGCCGTGGAGCACCCGTGACTTCAATTTGATATGCAGCGCCTTTTTCTGGTGTATGTCGACTAGCCCACACACCAGGGCCTCCATCACTTTGCCCATGAACATAGGAAGGTTTAAGTTTGCTTGGAACACCTTTCGGATTTTCCTGACTTTTCAAAGGAGTGTCAACATCCCCCTTTGGTGTCTTGCTATTCAGTGGAGTCTGGTGTTTTCCGATATAAGTTTGAACTGATCTGCCCCGATAGTTTTGGACACCACGCTAAGCGAGTAAAATCGTTTAACGAGGTGAACAATGACATCAAAGACCAAACGACAAACCTA
>NZ_JBKORL010000023.1:0-1168 GCF_047314525.1 Shewanella sp. BJSY2023SW007
AATACCTGAGTCCAGATCCGATAGGGCTGGCAGGGGGCACGCGGCCACAGGCCTATGTGCACAACCCGCTCGAATGGGTGGATCCGCTAGGGTTGAGTGGCTGTCCTAATGCTGAAGAAGCTGATGACGCAATTTTGGGACCACATGGTAAGCTGAAAAATGATTCGCGCCCGGGACAATCGCATCACTTAAACCAAGATGCAGTGTTTCGTGATGTGATTCCTACCAATAGTGGTGCTGCAATCAAATTGGAAGGTAATGCATTTGTACACCTCACTATTAAGCACATAAATCTCTTGAGCAATTTTGGGATAAATATAGACGTGGAGGGGAACTCAGTGAGCAACGTCCTACAAACCTTCAATATACTCAAGCATTAAAGCATTCATTAGAGTCAGCAGGCTTGCCTGCTAATCAAGTAAATCAGGCTGTAAAATACAGTATTCAGAATAGGATTCAGTATGGCTTACTTGGTGGGCAGTTAGTTCCTCGGATTCCTGGACGAATTAATTAGGTGAAATTATGAAAATATCTAAATTAACAAAAGATAAGCTATTGGAAATTAAATGGTTTTCAAGTATTGGTGAAAAGGTTGATTTTACCGACATGATATTAGCAAATTCTTTAAATGAAACCGGGGAGTTTCTAGCTGCTCCTGAGTGGGAAAATGTCACTTTGGAAGAATCTAATGAAATGTCAGCTTACTTAGCAGACAAATTTACCGATGCATATCAGCATTGGAATGATGTGGCTAAAGAAGCTAAGTTATTTTTTGAAAATGATTTAAAAGGTAAAATCCCTCACCTAAATGATATTGATAATACACTTTTAGTTCAGTGCGTTGAATGGGATGTTACCCACTATTTAATAGAAGACTTTTATAAAGAGAAATTAAAAAAACCATTGTTTTTCTATAAGTTATTATCCATCTACGAGTGTGGTCATATTCCTTGCGGTTGGTTGGGGGAGTGGCCCAATGGAAAGCTAGTGGTGTATTGAAATCTTTTTTGCCGAAAGGACTCAATGAGTCCTTTCTGATGTTTAAAAATTAGATTTTATTAAAGTTTTTCAATAAAAATACAGGACAGCCATATCTTTTAGCAAGCCGGGCGGGTAGTGCGTCAGGGAGACAATGTTTTCCGCTACGATGCCAATGGCCGTATGGTCG
>NZ_JBKORL010000024.1:0-81195 GCF_047314525.1 Shewanella sp. BJSY2023SW007
AAAGTTGCATAAAAAAATCCGATGACATGGGGTCATCGGATTTTGATCCTTTCAGTGAGATCGTCAAGCGATCTGTCTTAACTGATCGGCATTACTGCACAGGCCCGGCATAATCCAGTAAATCGGTATACACATAAGCGACGATATAGGCTGGCATGGCCAGCGGCAACAACAGAGCCCACTGGAACAGGCGCCGGCCCCGAAACTCACAGCGCGCCACCAGCCAGGCAGCCGGCACCGCCAAAAGCAGACTGCCGACACTCACCCCCAACATCAGCCAGAAGGTATTGGCTATGTATGACGGCAGCACAGTGGCAAACATCTGCCCAAAGCGGGTTTCACCCGGTTCGAATGCCTGCATGACCAGCGCCAGCAAAGGCGCCACCATAAGGCCGCAGACGGTAAACCCCGCCCACGACCAGCCTCTGGAGAAGGTCAGGATCACAGCTATTCCCCCACAACCTTTACAGAAACGCCTTCAAGCTCAGAGATCAAACTTAACCTCATCGAGCAGTCTCAGCGCCGCCTGATGGTGCTCTGCCAATTTGTAGACAGGCAAGTCATCGGCTTTAAAGTCTCCCCAGGATGCCACCAATTCTGAGACAGGCACATCGTCCTTGACCGGATATTCCATATTGACCTCGGCATAGCTCTGTTGGGCGGCATCCGAAGACAGATACTCCATCAGTTTGAGAGCATCGGCCGAGTTAGGTGCATGCTTGGCCAGCGCCATACCCGAGACATTGATATGGGCACCGCGATTTTCCTGATTCGGGAAGTTGATCACCGCCGCTTCGGCCCATGGCCGCTGTTTGGGGTCTTGCAGCATCTTGCCATAGTAATAGCTGTTACCGATGGCGATATCACACAAACCTTCTTTTACCGCCTGCACCTGCGCCCTGTCGTTACCCTGAGGCTTACGGGCCAAGTTACTCTTCAGTCCCTGAAGCCAACTCTTGGCATCGGCTTCACCGTGGTGGGCTATCATGGAGGCCACCAGCGCTATGTTGTAGGGATGCTTGCCACTACGCATACACACCTTACCCTTGTAACGGGCATCGGCCAGGTCTTCATAGTTGATTGTCAGCGGCCCGAGGCGCTCCTTGCTGGAATAGAGATTACGCACCCTCATAGTCAAGGCGTACCAGTTTCCTTCGGGATCCCGGTATTGGGCCGGAATATTCTGCTTGAGCGTGTCACTTTCCACCTGTTTGACCAACTGCTTGTCCACCAATTCCTGCAAGCGGGAAAAGTCAGACGTCAGCACCAGATCCGCCGGTGATAAGCGTCCTTCACGAGCCAATCTATCGGCGATGCCATCTTTGGCAAACACAAAATTAACCTTCACCCCGGTAGCCTGACTGAAGTCATCCAGAATGGGCTTGACCAAAAACTCCTGGCGATAGGAATAAACCGTCACCTCATCGGCGGCGGCCACCGGCAATGTCAAACTGGATGCAGCCAACGCACTGCAAAGTAACAGACCTGTCTTGTAGCTCATATTATTCAGTACCCCATATTGGATGAGTAATTTAATGAGAACTATTTCTAATCAGCTTTATTTTCAGCCTAGTGCAAAAATTCTGACAAGGGGAGTACAAATGAAAACAGACAGAATGGCAGTGGCTGGGAGCAAAGCGATTGGAATCGGCCAAATTGTCGCAAACTAAACTAAACTGAACCTTAAAACTTATACATGGAGAGGGGAAGTATCTTGGATATTTTGGAAATCCTGCTGGCTGTCATGTCTTTGCTACTGATCTTGTTTCTGTTCCGTCACAGGTTAAGACCAGAAAAGCGTCGGCAGGACAGACCCTCTGTCCCCAAAGAGAAACAATATCACTGTGTCTCCATAGTGTTGACGCCAACTGCCTGCCAGGCGATAAGAGCGCTTGAAGGCAAGCGTTTTCTGTCGAAGGAGGCGCCCAGGCTCCCCTTGGCAGAATGTAATTGCAGCCAATGCGACTGCAAGTATCAACATCATGAAGACAGAAGAGTTCCCTTCAGCGATCGGCGACTGGACTATGGTATGAGCCGTGACCTCTATGGCATCTTCGGTGAAACCAACCGCAGAACCCACCCCAAGGGCAGGCGATACTCGGACTTGGCCAAACCGCAAATTACCGAGAAATCATCCAGGACGAGTATCTCGGAAACTCTGCCTGATTGATGCAGATTCCAGCCAGTGTGCCAAGGCCGGCGCCACTTTACGCCAGTCGAGATCCGGATGACGAAAATCAAGGTATTCGAGTAGCACCAACAGCAGTACCTGCCTGGCATCGAGTGGACCGCTCGCGATAATTCCCTGACGCTCCACTTCCATCAAGGCTCTGAGCAGGGCCTGCTCGAAACGACCACTCCAGAAAAGAGAACGAACCCCCTCCTCTTCACGCATCTGTTCCTGCCTTAGGCCAACGGCGCTATCCAACGCGCCTTTAAGCAGTGAGAACTGGCACTCATAAGCCCAGTTTTTTTGGGGCCCAAAGAAACGATCCTGGCCGAATCTAGCGTCCAGATAACGGGCAATGACTTCGCTGTCGAACAGTGCGGCGCCATCGTCCAAAAGCAGACAGGGAATTTTCCCCAAGGGGTTAACCGACAGTAACTCGTCACTGTTATCGAAAGGATTGACCAGCTTTTCATCCAACGCCAAACCCAGCTCGCGGGCAATGACCCTGACCACGCGGGCATAAGGCGAAGCTGTAGAGTAATAGAGCTGCATCCAGACTCTCCTGTTACCAGTATTTTTCGACTGTTATCTGTCCGGGGGCCCGGCGCAGGTTTTTGGCCAAACCTTTATCGATAAGCGCCGCCGTAGCCCCCTGGATCATCCCGGGGTTACCACAAAGCATCAATTGCGAGTCCTTTGCACTTATGCTTAGCCCGGCCTTGGCCTCTATCTCACCGCTTTGTAGGCCATCCGGGATGCGGCAACGCAGCGCACCGTCAAAGTCTTCACGAGTGACACTGGGCACAAACACAAATTGCTCGGGATAGGCCTGTTGATAGCCGCGGATCTTATCGAGATAGGCGAGATCCTGCACTTCTCTGACCCCGTAAACCAGAACCACCTTATCAAACCGCTGCCAAGGTTCAGGAGTATCCAACATGGAAAGAAACGGCCCCACGGCGGTACCGGTTGCCAAAAACCACAGGTGGCGCCCCTGCAATTCCCCTTTTGGGATCTCATCCAGGGTCATGAAGCCGGTGGCTTTGTCTGTCACGCTAATACTGTCACCCGGCTGCAAAGATTGCAGATCCGGCGACAACTGGCCTTGATCTACCGCCACCGCCAGTATTTCAAGATAGTCGGCCCCTGGGGCATTCACCAGCGAATAGGCCCGGGCGATACGTTTATCATCCCTCTGCTGACTGAGCTTAATAAACTGGCCCGCAATAAACGGCGCTATCTCGGCGGCTATCCTCAGGCTGAATAACTTGCTGTTCCAATCGATACGCTCAATGACCCGACCTTCAGTCCACATAGCTTCTCCTTAGGTAACACAAGACGATTATTGCAGCATAACCCCATATTCAGCCAACAAAAACCCCTCATAGTGAGGGGTGTTATCGGCAGGAAAGGTTTCACGTGAGCTCGATTATTCCTGCTCAGTGGTAAAGCTGTCTCTGAATGACTGCAACCCTTGTTGTACCAGAGAGTAGGTTTCATCCACCCCGGTCTTGATATCGCCCTCCAGCACCTTGAGTCCGGAAAGAATATCCGTCGCCTCTTTAAAGCCCTGATCTATGGCGCCGCCGATAACGTCCATAAAACCGGACAGCTGACTGTCAAAGTCCATGCTGGAGTTTTGCTGCTGGTAGACACTGAAGAACTGAGTGGCAAAGCTGACAATTCTGTCGGCCGTGGCCTCGGGAGAAGTATCTATCTGCTGCTCCTGCACCTGCTGCAGGGCATTTTCCCCCATGTAAGGTGCCAGTTCTTCATTGATGGCCTCAATCGCGGCGCGATACAAGAGACTCATGGGTTCGTTACCGCTATTGAGGCTTACTTCCTCCTGCGCCGCCAGAATAGCGTTATTCATCAACTGCTGGCTGATATGGCGGGCACTCTTGCTGCCGGCGACTTCAGATACCGCCTTACCATGATTACCGTCCAGTTGTTGAGTCTTGTCCTTGGCCACCTCAGAGACCTGAGCGCCATGATTGCGGATTTCCATCTTGGTTTCCTCGTATGAAAAGCGTATCTCAGGTTAATTATCGACCAATTCAGCAATTAGTTTAGTGATTGTTTACCCAGGTCGATACTCGAGCTATGATCCCACATGTTATTTAAGTATTTGATAGAAAATAAAAATGGTAAGAATTTTTCTACTGCTTTGTCTTTCAGTGCTTTTTAGTTGGCCGTCCCAGGCCGCCGCCCCCCATCAAACCATATTCCTGGTTAGGCATGCGGAAAAAGCTCAGGGAAGCGATCCCGGGCTGACAGTCGCAGGCAAGGCGCGCGCCGAAGCTCTGGCAGAGGCATTAAGGGACACCCAACTGCAAAGGCTGATGTCGAGTGAGTTTCGCCGAACTCAGGAAACCCTGGCACCGATTGCAACAGCCAAACAACTCAGGATTGAGGTGTTTCCAGCCAAAGTCGGCTTGGAGGCTCACATCAATGCCATAGCAGATGCAGTCAAAGCCAGCCAAGGCAATGTGCTGATCGCCGGCCACAGCAATACAGTTCCGGCCATCATCAAGGCGCTGGGTGGCCCCCTGGTTAGCCTGAATGAGCAGCAATACGATCAACTCTTTATTCTTACCTTGGCAGAACAGGGGCCCACGGGCCTGGTAACCACCCACTTTGGCAGTCAATAAGGATAGAAGATGCGCGAGCAAAACTGGTTTATGTGGGGCCTGGAACTCTTTTCCGGCCTGTTTTTAATAGTCGTCGGCTTAGGACTCTTGGTAATCACTTATATGTATATCGCCGATGTGATGCAAACCAAGCAGGCGGTGCGGCATAACTACCCTGTTGTCGGACGATTCCGGTATTTCTTCGAGAAAATGGGCGAATTCTTCCGCCAGTACTTTTTCGCTCTCGATCGGGAAGAACTCCCCTTCAATCGTGCCGAGCGTAGTTGGGTCTACCGGGCGGCGAAAAATGTCGACCGCACCATAGCCTTCGGCTCCACCAGGCCACTGGAAGCCAACGGCAGCATACTGTTTATGAACACCGCCTTCCCAACACTGGATCAAGACGTTGTGCCGCCAACACCTGTGGTTATCGGCCCTGACTGCGAACATCCCTTTGCCACCAGCGCCATTTGCCATATTTCCGCCATGAGCTTCGGTGCTCTTTCTCGCCCAGCTGTTACCGCCCTTTCCCATGGGGCAGCCCAGGCAGGATGCTGGCTCAACACAGGGGAAGGCGGCCTCAGCGCCCACCACCTCAAGGGAAACTGCGATCTGGTATTCCAGATAGGCACTGCCAAATATGGCGTTCGCAGCGCTGAAGGGCACCTGGATGATGACAAGCTCAGGGAAGTGGCCGCTCACTCTCAGGTGAAAATGTTCGAAATCAAACTCAGTCAGGGAGCCAAGCCAGGCAAGGGGGGAATTCTTCCCGGGGTAAAGGTAACCGAAGAGATAGCCGCGATTAGAGGGATCCCAGCAGGAGAGGATTCCATCAGTCCCAACGGTCATATCGAGTTTCATCATGTCGGCGACATTCTCGACATGATAGCCAGAGTCAGGCAGGTGACAGGCAAACCCACAGGGATCAAGGCTGTCTTGGGTGATACTCACTGGTTGGAAGATTTTCTGGAAGAGATTAACCAACGCGGTCATGACTCGGCTCCCGATTTCTTCACCCTCGACAGCGCCGATGGTGGTACGGGCGCAGCGCCGCAAACCTTGATGGACTACGTTGGCCTGCCGCTGAAAGAGAGCTTGCCACTGCTGGTCGAACAACTGCGGCGGCATGGACTGAAGCAGCGGATTAAAGTGATTGCCTCTGGCAAGCTTATCACACCCTCCAGAGTCGCCTGGGCGCTGGCGCTGGGAGCGGATTTCACCGCCTCTGCCAGAGGGAATATGTTCGCGCTGGGATGTATTCAAGCGCTGCAGTGCAACAAGGATACCTGCCCCACCGGGATAACCACCCATAACAAGAAACTACAACAGGGATTGGATCCCAGAGACAAATCCACCCGAGTCGCCAACTACAACAAGGCATTGCACCATGATCTGGGGATGCTGGCCCACTCCTGTGGGGTCACTGACCCAAGACAACTCAAACCACGCCACGTCAGAATCGTTACCCAAAGTGGCCTGTCGGTATCTCTGGACAAATACTACGCTCACTTCGATCAGTGACGATTTTGTCGCTGTCACCGAAGCGTAACATTGGCCGGATTGTGCGTTGCATCACAAAAGTGGTAAGATCTTGCGCCTAATCAAGACTTGCCACTTCCAGAGGATTTTGAAGTGAAAATGACATTTGTCAGTCAGGTCCCCAAGCCGGAAACGAGCAAAACTGCATCGCTCAGCTGCAAGAATTGCAGCCGTTTGATTGAGATTGAGGGAGAGATGCTCTGTTATCGCGGCGGTAAAATAACTGAACTGACGCCGGTAAACGAAGCGAAAAATAGTTTCAACCTACTGTGCGACGGCTGGCAAGCCGACCGCAACCAAACCAAGAAATAGCATCAACTCAGGCTCAGCTACGCACTTCCCCTTGCGACTGAGCCTGCTTTCTTGACTCACTGATAATTCCTTCCAACGCCGCATTAAAGGTTTCCGCAGATACCATAGACAGAGTCAGGCCGCGAGTGGATACTCTCAGACCGGCACGTAACTCGGTATGTAATTGATTGAGGGCAACATCATCCATACCTCGAGTCTTAAGCTCATCCGCCAAACTGTTCCAATCTGTACGGACTTTGTCCTGCATTCCTTCAATATTGACCTGCAATACAATGTTTTCCATCTGTGCTGCCCCCATGGCTGACGCGACTTCGGACTTTCGAGTATGCGGCAGTCAGGCTGAATCAATGCTGAACTTGCACCGACTCATCAGTCTGTTTTGTGTGCTGGATCCGCCATAAACGCGCGTAATATCCATCGGCGGCCAGCAGGCTGTCATGGCTGCCGGATTCAACCAACTGACCTTGATGCAACACTAAGATTTTATCGGCATCCACCACTGTCGATAACCTATGGGCAATAACCAGACTGGTATGGCCCTTGGCAACTTCATCGAGCGCCTTCAGAATCGCCCTCTCAGAGCGGCTATCCAATGATGAGGTAGCCTCATCAAAGACCAGTATCGGCGAGCGCTTCAATATCGCCCTGGCAATAGCCACCCGCTGCTTTTCACCGCCGGAGAGTTTCATGCCTCTCTCACCCACTTTGGTCTGGGCCTGCTGCGGTAATGCTTCAACAAACTGCTTCAGGTGGGCCAACTCTATCGCCTGCCAGATTTCGGCATCCGAAGCATCGGGGCGGCCATAGCGAATATTCTCAAACAGAGTATCGTTAAACAGCACTGTGTCTTGAGGCACTATGGCAATGGCTCGGCGCAGTGCATCTTGGGTCATATCGCGAATATCAATACCATCGACCCGAATCGCCCCTTGGCTGACATCGTAAAAACGAAACAGCAAGCGCACCAACGTCGATTTACCGGCGCCGCTTTCCCCCACTACAGCCACCTTCTGCCCAGGTTCTATCTCAAAACTCACCCCTTTGAGTATCTCCCGCTCTCCATAACCAAAGCCAACCGAATCAAAACTGACGCGGCCCTCGGTCAGCGATACGGCTTTAGCCGTAGGGCTGTCTTTTACCAGCGGGGTCTTATCCAGCAGCGAGAACATCCTCTCAATATTAGCCAAGGCTCCACGAATTTCACGATACACAAAGCCCAGGAAGTTGAGCGGCATAAAGAGTTGCATCATAAAGGCGTTGATCAATACAAAGTCACCCACAGTCATCTGCCCGCGGGTCACTTCAAAAGCTGCGAGTCCCAGCATCAAAGTCATAGCAATGGCAATAATGGTGGCCTGACCGGCATTGAGGGCGAACAGCGACAGACGATTCTTGCGCTTGGCCACCTCCCAGTCGGCCAACGCCTTGTCATATTCATTCGCCTCATAGGCTTCATTGTTGAAGTATTTGACGGTTTCATAGTTAAGCAGGCTATCAATAGCACGGGTGTTGGATACCGAGTCGGCCTTCGCCGCCTCACGGACATAGGAGGTACGCCACTCAGTCGTCACAACAGAAAACAAACCGTAGGCCAGCACAGAGCAGAAGGTGATCAATGCAAACCAAATACCGTAATTCCATAGCAAAATGGCCACTACCATCAGGATTTCCAATAAGGTGGGTACTATGTTGAACACCATAAAACGCATCAGAAAACTGATGCCACTGGTACCGCGCTCTATGTCCCGTGATAATCCGCCGGTGCGCCTGTCGAGGTGAAAGCCAAGATCCAGCCGGTGCAGATGTTCAAAGACCTGCAGACCAAGGCGTCGTATCGCTCTCTCGGTCACTCGGCCAAAGAGGGTATCCCTGATCTCCCCGGTGAGTGCATTGACTAATCTCAAACTGCCATAAGCCAAAACCAGAGCTATAGGCACGGCCAACAGCTGCGCTGTTTGGGCGTTCCCCAAGTCATCAACCAAATGCTTCAACAGGAAAGGCAAGCCGACACTGGCGAGCTTTCCCACCACAAGACACGACAGCGCCAGAATAATGCGGCTCTTGTATTCCAACAGATAGGGCCAGAGAAGTTTGAGCACTTGCCAGTTGAGCTTATCGACGGGACCGTCAAGGTAAAGAGTCGGACGCATACATCTTGCCAGGAGAAAAGAGTGTTCCGAGTGTAGCAGTGAGTGGGACCCAAGTCTGCGATCTGTTTGGCTGATAGCTCGGAAATCATCATCTGAAGCGGCACTTTAGAATGCCAAAAATAACATTTAACCTAGACTAAATGACTAGCAACAAAATTTTTATCACCAAAATCACCCCAAAGAGCTGAAAGATGGTTATACATGAAAAAAGAATTTGCTACTCTTTCCTGTTAGTACGGGCGGCAACGAGTGTTCAAAAATGTCAAACAAACCGGTCCGCACCGATTTTTTACCGTATCTGTTGAAGGAAATCTTATGTTGGATTCAAAAGTTCAATACCCGCCCCTGCCACTGATCCAAACCTGGGTATGGATGATGATCGAATCAGGCAACCCCGAGATCCAGGAAAAAGGCCGTAACAATCTAATAGCTTCCTTTGGCAGTCTGGCCAAGGCCAACGAATACCTGGCACAGCAAGTCCAAAAATAAAGGCGCCGATGGCGCCTTTACCTAAAGTATTGATCCTCAACCCTGACGGCGCTTCAGCACGCTGTCGTTGAGCATTGACAGCAGTTTCTCTGTATCATCCCAACCTATACAGGCGTCGGTAATACTTTGACCATAACTGAGGGGGTGCCCGGGATTAAGGTCCTGACGCCCTTCCACCAGATGACTCTCCACCATCACCCCGAAAATCGCCTGCTGTTTGGCGGCAATCTGGCCGCAGACATCTTCAGCCACCAACATCTGACGCCGGAAGTCTTTACTGGAATTGGCGTGGCTGAAGTCAATCATCACCTTGGGTTTCAGGCCAACCGTCTCGAGCTGAGAGCATATCCGGCTCACATGAGCCGAGCTGTAGTTGGGTTCGCGTCCACCACGCAGAATGATATGGCAGTCATCATTACCCTTGGTTGACACAATTGCCGAATGGCCAAACTTGGTCACCGACAGGAAATGGTGTGGTGCGCTGGCGGCCCCAATGGCATCTATCGCCACCTTGATGGTACCATCTGTGCCGTTTTTGAATCCCACAGGACAAGACAGGCCCGATGCCAACTCGCGGTGAACCTGAGACTCTGTGGTACGGGCGCCGATGGCGCCCCAGCACATGAGGTCGGCCATATATTGAGGGGTGATCATATCGAGGAACTCACCTGCAGTCGGTACCTGGCTGTCATTCAATTCGAGCAGCAGTTTGCGGGCCGTTCTTAGGCCGTCGTTGAGCTTGAAGCTGTTATCCATGTAGGGATCGTTAATCAGCCCCTTCCAGCCCACTGTCGTTCTGGGTTTCTCGAAATAAACCCGCATCACCACTTCCAATTGATCCTGATAGGCCGCTCTGAGTTTGGCCAGACGCGCACCATACTCCAGCGCGGCCTCGGGGTCGTGAATAGAGCATGGCCCTATCACCACCAGCAGGCGATCGTCCTGTCCATGCAGGATTTTGTGAATATTCTTCCTGGCTTTAAAGACGGTGGATGAGGCGCGTTCGGTTGCCGGAAATCGTTCCAGAATGGCTATCGGTGGCAGTAACTCTTTAACTTCATTAATCCGTACATCATCATTCTGGTAATACATAAACGTCACACAGCTCCGGCTATTGATAAGAATCTCTTGTTTTGAATAACAGTTTCAATCTATCCGCTATATTCAACCAATGCAATTAACTTATATAGATTTCTCTGCAATTCATGTTATTTCTTATTTTTTGTATGGTAATCTCTGCCTTCCAATGAGAAATTCCCTAAGCACAGCCTAATTGACAAACAAACCACCAACAACACCTTTCAATCAAGGAGTAGCCACTTTTGCCACAAGCTCTCACCTGGTTTGAATCAAACCCGATTGAACTCCTTTTTATAGGCAAGTAACTCATATAGAGTGCGCTCAAAAGCGGCTCCCTCCTCTCATGTTCAACAGTTATATTTAACTAAAAAATTAAGAAATTCCTCTATATACAGCTATCCCTTTCAATTGGCTTAACCTAGCCAATATTTCAGCAATTAACTTGCTGCAAGCAAACATTACAACTAACTTAATTAGCGGATAAACATATTTATCCCTTCACAAAATAATGATTATCAACAAGAGAAATGCGACATGAAAATATCCACCACCCTGATGATGTTGGGTCTTTGTAGTGTCTGCTCCCTGAGTCATGGCGCCACCGGCGTCGCCTTTGTCCATGGAACAGGAAAACAAACCGATGCCCTGAACGATTACTGGACCCGCGAGTTTGTCGATTCAGTTCGTCAAGGTATCAGCACCCCGAGTAACTATCAGGTCATCAACTGTGACTTCGAGCAATATATGTGGGATGAGGCCGCTGCCGGCTGTTTGGTCGATCAGCTGCAGAGCTTTATCAACGCCCGCAATCTGGATCAACTGATCCTTATCACCCACTCCAATGGCGGCAACATAGTGCGCTGGGTCTTGTCCAATCCCACCTGGGATGGACGTTATCCAGCTGTGATCAACAGCATCAGCCGAGTGATAGCGCTGGCTCCTTCCAGTGCCGGTACCCCACTGGCCGATGCCGTCACTCAAGGCAATGTGTTTGAAACCAGTCTCGGCTGGCTGCTCGGTTACGACAGCGATGCCGTCAAACAGCAGCAAGTAGGTTGGATGGCGCAATACAACAGTCAATGGCTGTACGGCACAGCCGGGCGCCCTTCTCTGGGTAAGCCTTTTGAAGCTGTTGTCGGCTCGGACGTGGAGTCGGCAGTTTGGGACAGCGACAGCTATTGCGGCGGCTATCAGAATCAAGTGGGCCTGGAGACTACCCAAAACTGGCTGGATAACTGCTCCGACGGTTTTCTTGAGTGCAACTCCCAAAGTGCCGCCGGCAGTGTCTGGTTTACCGATAAGCAGAAAACCCGTGACAGAGAACCTTTGAGTCACCATCAAAGCCGCCGGGCCTGTTTTAATCTCGACACCCTTCTGCGCAATCATATCTGAGGACGTAAGTATGAAGATGTATATCAGCAAGACACCGCTGCTGGCAGCGATACTCCTGAGCCTCACGGGTTGCCAGGATGATGCCAAGGTAGAACAAAACCAGCAGCCCAAGAGCCTGACCTTGGCCATGGTGCCGCCCCAGGCAAGCGATATCAAGGCAGGAGAAGAGCTAGATACAGGGCAATTGCCGCCCTTGAATACTTCCAGGGAAGATGTCAGCTTTGTCAGGGCGCTGTCAGGGGAGTATCAGGCCCAGCTGCCGGACAAAACCGCCAGTGCCAGCAGTGATGAATACTGGTTGATGGTTACAGGCGCCGAGCTTAACCAAGGCCTAGAGCTGCCATTAACCCAAGGCAGCAGCGTTATCCGTCTGGCTCCTCGCTGGGATACAAGCAGCGGCGCCCCTACTGCCCCCAAGAGCATTGCTCCGGACGCAGTTCAACTCAGCTCGGCCGCAGGCAAAACTGAGAACAAGCGTCTTATCCGCCGCGCCGTAGACTCTGAGTCTCTGGCCAGTGCCGGGATGGATGATGACTCCAGTGCCCTGCTGCTGAACTCAGATATCAAGCCCGGTCTCTATCGCCTGCAGGTCGCCGCAGCGCTGACCGCCACTGACAACTATCTGGTTAATGTCAAAGAGAAAGGCTCTGCCTATCGTCTCAAGTTAAGCACCCCATCATCACTCGAGGCCAACACCCATCTCGAGTTGGAGCTGGCGCTTGAGAACGATAAGGCCATGGGTTCACCTCGTTTGGCCAGTGCCCGGCTGCAGCAAGCAAGCGGCGAGCAAAAACCACTGCAACTCAGCCAAAGTGGCAACAGCTGGCGACTGCAAAATGAGCAGCTGCCCATGCCCTCAAGCAATGCGGGTTTCAGTGAATTGGTGGTCGATATTGAGACCCTGGTGGATAACACCTTGGTACGACGAACAGTCAAGACCGCCTTCAAGCAGTTCTATCCATCGGCGCGGCTGGCACCCGAAATCAAAGTTGGTTGGCAAAATGGTCTGCCAAGTGCCCTCAACTTTACGCTGGAGCTGGCCCAAAGTGGTCGTTTTGGGGTGTCGGCAATATTCACAGGGATGGACTCCCAGGGGCGGGAAATCGCCATACTGCAGAGTGAGACTGCGGCCTGGCTGACACAAGAGCAAAACAGTCTGCAGTTGCCTCTAAACCTTGAGCTAATCCAAAATTCGGGCTTAAAGCCGCCCTATGGTGTCAGGGCAGTTGAGCTCAAGGATATGGGGCAGATGGCGCGCTTGAGTTACCGCGACAAGGCGCTGAGTTTCGAAGCCCTTTAAGGCCAACTTTCAGGTAGAGAGAAACTTATAGCCAGAAAGCAACTCATAGCCCAAAAGCAACAAAGCCCGATGCAGATGTCAGCATCGGGCTTTTTATTCTGCAGCTTGGCTGCAACCAATTGCGCCTTTATAACCCCACTCTTTCAGCCAAGCTTTTGAATCAATGCCCTTCCATCGCATGCAACTTGGCCTGATAGCGTTTTTTCTGCTCGCCGTCACCGGCCAGCGCCAACGCCTTTTGCAGATTGCTCTTCGCCCGGTCGGAGTCCCCTTTTGCCCAATAGGTTCTAGACAAACCAAAGTAAAACTCGTGACGATAATCCGCCTTCTCAATCGCTCTTCGATACCAACTCAGCGCCTCGTCATATTGGCTATCCATGTAGGCTTGTTGCGCCATATCATAGTAATAATAAGGATTACGGATCCGGGCAAGCTCCAGTACCTTGTGCACTTCAGCCCATTCATCCAGTCTGTCCTGGCTGCTTAGCATGACCGCCAGGTTATAGAGGGTAGTCATGTTTTCCGGCTCAAGCATCAACGCATAGCGGTAGACCCGCTCGGCCATCTGTTCCATGCCCCTGGCGCGATAGAGCACCGCCAGGCTGTTGAGCGCCGGAATAAACAGACTCTGCTGTTGCAAGCTCTTTTTCAACAAGCCGTATGCGAGATCCCAATTCTCATTGATCAATGCCTCGGCCGCCGCATTGTTGTAATACATGGCGACCACAGTACCTTGGCTGATCTTATTGACCTTATAGCTGCGCACAGCACGCTCGGGCAGGAAATCCACCAGGATGGAACGCTCGGTGACATGGAAGACATGATTATTCTTGGGCGGGTATAGCTTGAGGTTGATATGACCATTGACCAGATAAAAGGCGCCTTGACGATCCCAGACCGGGGGCACTTCCACATCACGAAATTCAACCTCTATCCCCAGTTGTTGCGCCATGGCCGCCGTCAGGATCACCAGTGACATGCAGTTTCCGGCCCTGTCGTGAAAGGTTTCGGCGGCGGTGCGGGTATAGTTGTCCTGATAGCGAAAGCCGCCCTTGTCGGCATGGATATAGTCAGCCAACCACTCGTGGGCCAACTCCTGATTGGACATGAGTGCACCGCGGCTATAGGCACCTCTGAGCAACTGCACCGCCTCGGGAGGCAAAGCGAATAACTCGGCGGGCTCGGGGATATTCCCAACCTCTTTGAATTGGTTATCCTGAAACAGGCTGCCAAGGGCCATCTTGCTTGGCACCGGGGTACTGCTGCAACCGCAAAATAGCAGCAGCAAAACCGCACCAATTAAGCGACTCAACATGGTAGCGGATAGAGCGCCAAAGAGAGCACGAGTGACAGAGCCGGAGAAAGCGCTTGAGAAAGTGCCTGAGAACATAAGGCCTCCTGAGTTAAGGCTTCTTTACTGAAAGCTTAAGTCAGACTGGCCACTCCTGCCGCGCCAAAGGGTGACAAAATGTGAATATCCCCTAGTTCAAGCCTTCATTTCCGGGAGCGATAACGTCGGAACCCGGCTTGGGGATCCCTATATAGAGCTGCTGTTGCCGGTAAAGATAGGGGCGATAAAAATGGCCATCGCAGGAAAAGTAGCGATAGGGGCGCATGTAAGGAACACATATGGCAGGCAGGCTGCGGAGGATCTCCAGTTGTTGCTGCGAGCGCAGTAGTTCCTGCCACTCATGCTGACGCAGTAATTCATCCCTGACGGCAAAGGCATCGAAGGGCTCACTGGCATCACGAACCACCACTTGACCTGCCTCGGCATTGCCAAGCCACAGCAAGGTAATTAACAAAGCGCCGAAAAAAGTACCGGTCAGCTTCATTACACTGAGAGTCTTCATCGCCATCCCCTTAGGCTCCAGGCTGTTTCTGCTTTCAGTCTGCCCCCAAGAGCGTCTGTCATCAAGCGCCATAGCCCCAAAATGCGCTTTTCCTGGCCGACTCCCGCCAAGGCAGATAACCCCAAAGCCATCTCACAAGAGATGGCTTAAAGATTAAGGAAGCTTGCTTGATCTCTCAAGAACACTCATGACTTATCAGCTGGTGTTCTTGGCTTATCAATTGGCGTTCTTGGCCTCTCAATTGGCGTTCTTGACAGTCACAAACTCAGGATAGGCATCGATACCACAGTCCGATGCGTCCATACCGTTGTACTCTTCCTCTTCGGTCACCCGGATCCCCATGGTCACTTTCAAGGCGCCCCACACCAGCAATGACGCCAGGAACACCCAGGCAGAGATCACCGCAGCGCCAAACAGCTGCCCTGTCACACTGGCATCGGCATTGGACAGAGGCACCATCATCAAACCGAAGAAACCGGCGACCCCGTGCACCGAGATAGCCCCGACAGGGTCGTCTACCTTGATTCGGTCAAAGCCCACAATGGAGAACACCACCAAACCGCCGGCTACCAGGCCTATCACACCCGCCATAGGCAGCGAGGGCGACAATGGATCGGCCGTGATAGCCACCAAACCAGCCAAAGTACCATTGAGTATCATGGTCAAGTCGGCCTTGCCCCACACCATCTTACAGACGATCAATGCAGATACTGCGCCGAAGGCCGCCGCCGAATTGGTGTTGACGAAGACTTTGGCCACGGCACTGGCATTTTCGGCATCAGAGACCAGTAACTGAGAACCACCGTTGAAACCAAACCAGCCCATCCAGAGGATAAAAGTCCCCAGAGTTGCCAGCGGCAAGTTGGATCCCGGGATAGGGTTAACCTGGCCATTGGCGCCATATTTACCTTTACGGGCCCCCAGCAGCAAGACACCGGCCAAGGCCGCGGCCGCACCGGCCATATGCACTATGCCGCTACCGGCAAAGTCGACAAAGCCGGCTTCGGAAAGGAAACCACCACCCCAGGTCCAGTAACCTTCCACCGGATAGATGACTGCCGTCATTACCAGGCTGAATGCCAGGAAAGCCCACAGGCGCATGCGCTCGGCCACGGCGCCGGAAACAATCGACATGGCTGTAGCCACAAATACCACCTGGAAGAAGAAATCAGACTCCAGCGCATGGTCGGCGTCGGCAGCTTGAGAGCCTATCAAGGTGCTGATGCTCGGCAGCCAGCCGCCCTCGCCATTGTCCACATACATGATGTTGTAACCCACAATCAGGTAGGTGATACAGGCGATTGAATAGAGACAGATGTTTTTGGTCAGTATCTCTGTGGTGTTTTTGGAACGCACCAACCCAGCCTCCAGCATGGCGAAACCCGCCGCCATCCACATCACCAGCGCGCCGGAGATCAGAAAGTAAAAGGTGTCCAGCGCAAAACGCAGCTCTGTGACCGTAGTACCCAATTTGCTCAGTTCTTCCATCTTCTCCCCCTTACAGCGCTTCTGTATCTGTTTCGCCCGTACGAATACGGATAACCTGTTCCAGATCTGTCACAAAGATCTTGCCGTCACCTATCTTGCCGGTATGGGCGGCGTTGGTGATGACCTCCAGCAGGTGCTCAAGATTCTCCGCCTTGGTGGCTATCTCGAGCTTAACCTTGGGCAGAAAGTCCACCTGATACTCGGCTCCCCGATAGAGCTCTGTATGCCCCTTTTGTCGGCCAAAACCTTTGACTTCGGTGACCGTCATCCCCTCAATGCCTATGCCCGCAATCGCTTCGCGGACATCATCGAGCTTGAACGGCTTAATGATTGCGCTGACTAATTTCATCCAGACCTCCAGAATCGCCTTGCTGTATTGGTGTTATGCCAAAAGCAATTCAAACATCAGGCCAGAATGTTAATTTTTTGTTTTATAAAGAGTTAGCTTTTACGGACCAGGTTAAGAGCTGCAGATATGCACCAATTAGGTGCAAGTAAGGCTTGGGCGCACAAAAAAAGCGCAATCATCTACGACCTAAGACCTATTGGCTTAAGCCCTGTACTGACGTTAACTGAATGTCCTGACGTTAACTGAAGCGAAAGAAGGACTCGTTTACACCTGTCCTAAGACCAACCAGAAGGAGAACAAAATGTTAAAAGCGGAAGAATGCGTGCTGGTCATAGTGGATGTTCAGGGTAAACTGGCGCAGATAATGGACAAGAGTGAACAGCTGCATCAGCAACTGGCCATGCTGATAGAAGGCACGGCCTTGTTTGATATCCCGGTGCTCTGGCTGGAACAGTTGCCGCAGAAGCTCGGCCCCACGACAGAGTCGCTGGCCGCTCTGTTATCCAAGACCACTTCGCCGATTGCCAAGCATCACTTCAGTGGCTGGCAATGCCCGGCGTTCCGTGAGGCACTGCTGAGCACGGGCCGCAAACAGGTACTGCTGGCCGGGATAGAGACCCATGTCTGTGTCTATCAAACCTGTGGTGATCTTATTGAGCAGGGTTTCGATGTGCACTTGATAGCCGATGCTGTCAGCTCCCGCAGTGAAAGCAACAAACTCTTGGGAATTGAGATGATGAAGCAGCAGGGAGCCAGGCTCAATAACAGTGAATCTTTACTGTTTGAACTGCAACATCAGGCAGAAGGTGAACGCTTCAAGGCTCTGCTTAAGCTGATCAAATAGGTCAACCAATACTCGCTGGATACCATTGATAACTTGCGAGATAAAAAATCCCCGCGATGCGGGGATTTTTCATTTCGTTATGTTAACGACTGTTAGTTGTAGGTCGCTTCACGCTTCTTGGCTTCAGCATCCCACTTGGGCAGAACATTTTTCTTGAACTCTTCCTTATCGGCAACCATCTTCTTCATGTCCATACCCAGAGCAGCCTGAGCCTTGGCCTTGGTGGAGATATCCGGCAGCGCAACTGGCTCTGTGATACCTTTCTTGGCCAGCAACTGTGCCAGTTTCACCCGGGCGTTGGCAGCCTTGTCAACCGCAGTACCCAGTACCCGCAGCGCTTCATCAGGAGCGTGAGCCGCGACACCGTGAGAGGCGATAGCATAATCCCAGCGCCATTGAGCATGACGGATATCAGTCAGAATTGGCTTCATCTCGACTTCAGTCGCACCGGCTTTCCAGGCGGCAGCGGCTTCAAAGTGAGCCTTGACGATTTGATCTTCAGCCTTCAGCTTCAGCTCATTAACCTTAACTTTACGCTCAGCAGTCAGATTCTCCATAAACTCTTTGCTCTGAGTGTGGCATTGAGCACAGGTTTCTTCGAAGCGGTCGAAAGGATTACCCACTTTGTGATCGGTGAACTTACGCCCCTTGTCGTTGGTCACTTTTGGCATGTGACAGTCAACACAGGTCACGTTGTTCTTACCATGAACCCCCAGCTGCCAAGTTTCATAACCTGGGTGCTGTGCCTTCAGCATAGGAGTCTTGGACAAAGCATGAGTCCAGTCGGCAAATTCGATGGCATCGTAGTAAGCTTCCATGGATTCTACTGTAGTGCCTTGATCCCATGGGGACTTAACAAAACCCTTACGGCCTTCCACTTTCTCAAAGTAGTATTCTACGTGGCACTGACCACAAACCATGGATTGCTTGTCTTTGCGGGAAGCCTTATCAAATGGTGTACCCAAGGTCTCCATGGCGCGCTCGGCAAAAGGACGTCCCAAACGCAGCTTAGGAGAACCTTTCTCGTGACAATCGCCACAACCTATGGCGTTAACCACTTCAGGGCCACCTTTGGCCCACTTACCGGTGAAGTAACCATCTTCGCCCTGCTCTTCTATCAGGCGAGGAACATCCGGGCTCTTACAGCTCCAGCAAGCCATTGGCATTGGACCATCTTCGGCGCTCTTTGGCGCTCCGGTACGCAGGGTGTTGCGCACATCGGTCACGGCATAAATGTGGCCACGAGGGGCATTGTAGTCCTTGGCGAAACCATAACCGGCCCACATGATTACCAAGTTGGGATCTTCTGCCAATACGTCAACAATTTCAGAACTCTTTGCAGTGTCATGCCAACTGGCATATTGATTTTTGAACTTGTCTTTGTAGACTTCGTTGCGAGGCTCAGTCTTGTCACTCGCAAACGCACCGGCAGCCATTAGGCTTGCGGCGACCAATGCACTGAGTGCAAAGGATTTTTGGTTTAATTTTTTCACCATCTCATCTCCGTGTTACTTTATCGTTATTTGCAATAACCACGACATCTCCAAGGTCAAAAGTAGCCGCTTATAATACACCAAAAATATACCTCTTAGGGGGTATCCGGGGCGAAGTTTGCGCCAGATCAAAATGTGAAGGCGATGTTGTTCACATTTTTGTACTCTTGTTAATGTATTCAAGTGCTGGCTAATGTAGAACTCTGAGACCCAAGTCCTTTTTTATTCTCGACAATCTTATCGGCGCGTTTCCTTTCCGATAATCGAGAGCAACACTGCAGGGACTGAGGAAACCTTAGCATAAGTGAGTGAATATTTCATGAAACGAGGCAGCTTGACCTCTACCATTTTAGGCTTAATGCTGACCCTTATCCTGCTTTCAAGCGGTTTGGCCACTTTTGCCATTATCAATCTGTCTTACAGCCTGGGAGATGCCCGGGCGATCAACGCCTCCGGTTCATTGCGGATGCAGAGCTACCGGCTGATGTTTTATGCCAACTCCGGCAGTGAAGAAGCGCTGCAAAAAATTCGCGAATTTGAAAACACCCTCTACTCTGATGCCTTGGTGCGCTCAATGGACTGGTCATCGCCGGCCAGGCTCGGACAGCAGTACCAACTGGTGATCAGCAAGTGGAAGGTCATGAAGTACTACATAGAGCAGGAAGACTCACGCAATTATGCCACCTCGCTGAAAGACTTTGTCGATACCATAGATTTGCTGGTATTGGAGATGGAGCACCACGCCGCCTTCAAACTAAGATTGCTGGCCGTCAGCCAGATAGTGGGCTTGGGGTTGATGCTGCTGATTGCCTTTATCGCCGTGCGCTTTACCAAACGCAAGGTGGTGGTGCCGCTGCAACAGATGATGGAATCAGCCAACACTATTTCCAAGGGTAACTTTGCCGTCGAAATGCCGAAGACGGAATATATTGAGCTCAGCGCTCTTTCCGATGCCCTCGACAGTACGGCTCAGGAGCTGGCAACTCTCTACGGCAACCTGGAAACTCAGGTGAAGGAGAAGACCCTGGCGTTGACCCGTGCCAACCGTGAGCTCAAATTTCTTTATGACAATCTGGTGTTGCTTCATTCGGGCAAACTCAATTTCGAGGTGATGCGGCAGTCGCTGCTGCAACTCAAGGAGTATGAGCACCTGCAACATCTGCGGCTGATTATTCAGCAGGATGAAGATGCCATGGAGGTAATCGCCACCGACGAGGATATCTGGCCGCAATCCGGACAGACCATGCAGTTTCCGCTCAAGTTTGAACAACAGGAACTCGGCTTTCTGGAAGTGATAGGCGAGCACGATATCAATGTGCCTCTGTTTGAAAACTTCGCCATCATGCTGGCTCGCTCGATAGTGATTCACAACGCCTCCGAACAACGCCAGCAGTTGGCCCTGCTGGAAGAGCGGGCGGTTATCGCCAGGGAGCTGCACGATTCTCTCGGGCAACTACTGTCCTTCCTGAAAATCCAGATAAGTTTGCTGCGTAAAGGCCTCGACCAGAGCTGCAAGAGCCCCGCGGTGACCCAACAGCTCGAAGAACTCAATGAGGGGGTGACCACAGCCTACGCCCAGCTCAGAGAACTGCTGTCTACCTTCCGCCTGACCGTTAAAGAACCTAATCTGCGTAACGCCCTCGAGGCCATGCTGGAGCAACTGCGCAGCCAAACAGAGACAGAGCTGGAGCTCAACTATCGCCTGCCGCCACAGTTACTGGCGGCGCACCAACATATTCACATTCTACAGCTCACCCGAGAAGCCACCCTCAATGCCATTAAACATGCAAATGCGAGTCGTATTTGTATCAGCTGCGAAAAGAACTCTGATAACATGGTGGTTATCAGTGTCGAAGACAACGGCATAGGCCTGGCGCATATCAAGGAAAGGGATCAACATTTCGGCATAGGGATAATGCACGAGCGAGCCAGCCGCCTCTCGGGTATGGTTGAATTTTCCAGCAATGCGTCGGGAGGCACCAGTGTTGTCCTGACTTTCCCACCTCAGCAGGAGCCACATCATGGGTAAACCTTATTCAGTTCTGGTAGTCGATGACCATCCCTTACTGCGTCGCGGTATCTGTCAGTTACTGGCATCCGATCCTGACTTTAGTCTCTTCGGTGAAGCCGGTACCGGGCTCGACGCCTTGGCGGCTACCGCCGAAAACGAACCGGACATTATCCTGCTGGATCTGAATATGAAAGGCATGACGGGTCTCGATACTCTGAACGCCCTGCGTCAGGAGGGAGTCACCTCCAGAATCGTTATCCTGACGGTTTCCGATGCCAAACAGGATGTTATCCGTTTGCTGCGAGCCGGCGCCGATGGTTACCTGCTCAAGGATACCGAACCCGATCTGCTGCTTGGGCAGCTGAAAGAAGCCATGTCCGGCCACCGAGTGATCAGCGCCGAAGTGGAAGACTATCTGTTTGAATTGAAAAATGCCGCCGACGAAGAAGCCTGGCTCGACAGCCTGACACCCAGAGAGTTGCAGATACTGCAGCATCTGGCTGAAGGCCAGAGCAACAGGGTGATCTCCGAAGAACTGCATATCAGCGAAGGCACGGTCAAGGTGCATGTCAAAAACCTGCTTCGCAAGGCCAATGCCAAGTCCCGCACCGAAATGGCTGTGCGTTATCTCAACCGTTAAGCCACGAAAAAGGGACGCCACTGCGTCCCTTCTCATTGCTGCCCATGCCGCTTGTTCAGCGGCTCTGGTGCAGAAAGTCACACCAACTCTCAAGCACATCCTGAAAATCTTCCAGGCCGCACCAGGCTTCTGACTCGGCATCATAAAGGGAGAGGGACTCATCCAACTCCTGACTCTCACCGAATTCGAGCACATTGGCGTAAACCCGCACCTGCTCCTGATCCAGTTGCAGCGTCAGATCCCGGCCAATCAACTGCCATTCGCGAATGCGCCCTGACTGTAAATCCGCCAATGCCTGTTTGACCTGAGTGCAGATCTCGGCGTTATCCGCCAACTCTTCAGAGAACCATTGCCCCAGTACATGATGCTCCATACTGAAGCGGGCCATTGCGGTTCCCGTCAGTGAATTGCGCCGAAATTCGTATTCCATGGTGCCACTTCTTTTGCTGTAATCAAACCTATCCTAATTTTAACCCAGAGCCCAGGGGATTGCCCATAGTTATGCCTGGGCTTTACTTTCTATCGTAATATCATTCCCTATAGAAGTTTGACTTGCTCAGAACTGTGTCAACCATTGGGGTTCAAGCCAGATTGGCGATGGCATAGTGAAGCTACGGCGAGACAAATTGGTGTAGTCGTCAGATGGCTGACAAGTTCCCCAAGGACGAGTTGAAAAAGCACGTATGTGGCGCAAGCCAATGTCGCTTTATCCCGATAAACCGCCCATTAGCCCACTTGCCTGCCCAGCTTTTCATTGCCACTGAGTGAGTAAATTCCTATGCCCAATGATATAACTAGGTTAGCTTAAACTAAAGCAAACCTATGAGAGTGAGTCTATGGCCGAAAAACAGTTTTGTGCCTTGCTGCTGAGCGGGGAGATGGCAGGCAAGGAGTTGACGCAGCAACAGGTCAGTGATTGGCGCCCGGAGCAGGGCATACTCTGGCTGCATCTGGACTATAAGAAGAAATCCAACCGTCAGTGGTTGCAACAACACAGCGGCCTGGAAGCACTGGAAGTGGCAGCCCTGTTGGCGCAGGACACTCGCCCCAGAGTAGTCCAATCCGGCCAGGGTTTCCTACTGGCACTCAGAGGGGTCAATCACAACCCTGGGGCCGACCCGGAAGACATGGTGTCGATACGCCTCTACCTGGACAATCACAGAATTATCAGCACCAGCAGTCGCGAGCTGTTATCGGTCAAAGACATTATCCAGAGCGTCGGCCAAGGCTCTGGCCCCGGCAATACCGGGGAGTTTTTGCTGGCGCTGACGCAGCGTCTCACCCAGCGAAAGACGGAGTTTATCGACCGGCTGGAAGAAACCGTCGACGATCTGGAAGACAAGGTCATGGCCGGTAACGACAGAGATCTACGCAGCGATATCGCCGAGCTCAGGCGCCAGATAGTGGTGGTCCGGCGCTACCTGGCGCCGCAGCGGGAAGCCTTTACCCGCCTGCTGGCAGACTCGGCCAAGGTATTTGATGAACAGCAGCGGCTTAAATTCAACGAAATCAACGATCAACTCATTCGCTGCATCGAAGATTTGGATGCCATCAGAGATAGGGCCAGCGTCACCCAGGAAGAGTTGCAAAACCGTCAAGCCGAGGCCGTCAATCGCCGCCTCTATTTCCTGTCACTGATCAGCGCCGTCTTCCTGCCGCTGGGGTTTCTTACCGGTCTGCTCGGGGTTAATATCGCCGGGATCCCGGGCGCCGATGTCGGCTGGGCCTTCGGAGCCTTTTGCCTATTTCTGCTGATATTGGTAGGGGGACAGTTGTGGCTGTTCTATCGTTATAAATGGCTTTAGGGTCAATGCCCTAGAAGTGGCTGTAAAAAGAAAGGACGCCGGCGGCGTCCTTTTCAATATCGGGTATCCACTTTCCGTGAAAGAAGGGATTACTTGGCAGAAGCCTCGGCTTCGGTCGGCTCTACGGGGGCTTCGGCCTTCTTGACCTTGAGCAACTCGACTTCAAAGATGAGTGTTGAGTTGGCTGGAATAGTGCCCATGTCACGCTCGCCATAAGCCAGCTCAGATGGGATTACGAAGCGATACTTGGCGCCGACCGGCATCAACTGTACACCTTCGGTCCAGCCCGGGATCACCCGGTTCAGAGCAAATTCTGCCGGTTCACCGCGGGAGTAGGAGCTGTCAAACTCAGTGCCGTCAATCAGAGTACCACGGTAGTGAACAGTCACTATATCTTCGGCGGCAGGCTTCTCACCCTCGCCTGGAGTCAATACTTCATACTGCAGACCAGACTCAGTGGTGATCACCCCCTCTTTGGCCTTGTTCTGCTCCAAGTAGGCTTTGCTTTCCTGCATCGACTTGGCCGCCATCTCCTGAACCTTGGCCATACGTTTTTCATTCAGCTTTTGATCCAGACCTTCAAGCACTTTCTGCATCTCGTCTTCAGTCAGTTGCAGCTCGTCTTTCAGCCCCTGTTGGAAACCTGTCACAATCAAAGCACGATCGACTGAGAAACCCAGCTCTTCCTGTTCTTTGATATGGCCGGCCATATAGCGGCCGATAGAGGCGCCCACGCTATAAGCTTCTTTCTGCTCGACAGAGCTCAGTTCCACCTTGTCGGCACTCGCTGTTTTTTGTTCTTGGTTACAGGCGGAAAGGCCGATCAGAGCCAGCGCGACCAGTGAAATTTTGTAAATCGGTTTCATTAAAGGCATCCTCAGGATCTTCAAATGGTTACAATTAACCCAAAATATGTAAGACGACTCACTTTATACCAGTTAACTTTGAGATACAAAGCAGATTATCCATACTGGTTAACAAGGGAAAGCGGCCAACAAGCCTATCCCCTTATAGTAGAAGCGACAACGTTTTACCCTTACTCAAAATGACAAGTCGAGGCGGTATAAGTTCATGGCAATAAACAGATTGCTACTTATTTGCACGCTCAGTTTTACTTTGCTTGGCCTTGGCGCTTGCCATCCAGGCCCCAATAGCAGCCAATCCCTGGCGGCCGATCCCAGCTACAGCGCCAGCCTCTCAGCCGATGGCCGCTACGCTTTGATAAGCAGCCAGGAAGGGATCAGGCTTTGGGATCTCAAACAAGGCGCGGTCAAGTATCAGTGGGCTCAAGGCAGTGCAGCCAATGATGTCATCGCCACGGATATCTCGGCCAATGGAGAATATGCGGTGACGTTAAGCCGCGATTCAGTTGCACTGTGGAAAATCGCCGACGGCCGGGCGGCGGGTTGGTGGTCACTGCCGGCAGTAGCCCAGGCTGTGGCCGTGGCCGACAACGGCCAGTTGCTGGTAGGGCTGGCCGATGGCGCGGTGATGTCGCTGACCCCGACCACAGGCATACTGGTGAAATTTCTTGGCCACAGCGAAAAGGTCAACAGCGTTGCCCTCTCTGCCGATGGCCGCCTGGCATTGACCGGGGCGAATGACGCTACCGCCCTGCTGTGGCGCACCCATGATGCTCAGGTACTGAGGCGTTGGCAGATGGACTCCAGGGTGCTGAAAGTTGCCCTCAGCCGCAGCGGTAACCTCAGCTTAGTGTCCGACAGTACCGGCAATGCCGACATTTGGCACAATGACTCAGGGAAACTGGCCAGCTCGCTGGCGATAGTCCGGCGGCAAATGAACTTTTCGGCGGCGCGCTTTATCCAACAGGAACAGGCCTTGTTGACCGGCACGCCAGCCAGAGAGTTAAGCCTGTGGCAGGTCGATTCGGGGAAAAAAGTCGCCAACTGGCAAGTTTCACTGCCAAAAAAGCCTTTGCCCCAAAGCGCCGTAGTATACTCAGTGTCTGAATCCGACAACGGCCAACTTCAAAGTATCAGTAGTGCCAGCTTGCTGGAACGCTGGTCGGCGCCAACACAGAGGTAAGTAATGCAAGCAATCCCGGACAGGATCGAAGAGCTCGAAACCAAGCTGTCATTTCAGGAAGCCACACTGGAAGAATTGAGTCAGGAGATTTTCGAACTCAATAAAGTCGTGGCCGAGCAGCAGTTTCAGATCCAGTTGTTAATCAGTAAACTCAAGGCGGTAGAACCGAGTAATATCGCGTCTCAATCGGAAGAAACACCGCCGCCTCACTACTGAGTTGAATAAAGGGGGATAAGGATGTTAGCCATAGCAACCCACGGAGAACGTATTCTGGGGCTGACTGCCCAGCCGGTTCAACTGTTCGATGAACCTTTGGCGGCCCTGGCCGAGAAAATGCTCGAGACCATGAAACTGGCACAGGGCGTAGGCATAGCCGCGCCTCAGGTAGGCCAAGGTATCCGCTTGTTTATTATGGCATCCCATCCCAACGACAGATATCCGGATGCGCCTTTGATGGCGCCCCAGGTGGTGATCAACCCACAGATACTCAAACGCTCAGGCAAGATGCTGGCCGGGGAAGAGGGTTGCCTGTCTCTGCCCGGTGAAAGAGTACAGATTCTGCGCCATGAAAGCATTGAGGTACGTTATCAGGATCTCAGCGGCGAGTGGCAGCAAGAATGGTTACAGGGCTTTATCGCGCGCATTTTTCAGCATGAATACGATCATCTGGAAGGACTCACCCTGAGAGAACGACTGGAGATCCAAAACCAAGGAGCCGGCTCTTGAAGTCAGGCAAGTTACTGCTGCCACTGTTGTTGTCATTAAGCCTTACTGGCTGTGCCTTCAACAGTGTATTGGTCAACTATCCATCCCAACTGGCAGGCGTTCGCGCCGAGCTCAACTCATCAAAGCCGGGCAATGCTGCCAAAGAACTGGCAAATGGCATAAACGGCCGCGATGGCCTGCTCTATGCCCAGGAAGCGGGGCGCGCCGCCCAGATAAGCGGCGATTTCACCGCCAGCAAAGACTATTACCAAAGCGCCATAGCCGCCTACCAGGCGTTTGACGACAAGGCCAAACTCAGTTTATCCGGACTGGGTTCCCAAGGCGGCAGCCTGCTGCTGAACGACAATATCATTCCCTATCGCGGTCCCGGGTATGAGCGCATTATGCTGCACCAATATCAGGCGCTCAATTATCTGTTTGCCGGTGATGCCGAAGGCGCGTTGGTGGAGGTGCGTCGCAGTAATGAACTGCAATCGCTGGAGCAGCAAAGGTATGAGAAATCCAGCAGCGCTGTGCAGCAGATGGCCAACGGCACCATCAGCGCCGAAATGGATAAACTGGGCAAGGCCGCCGGCAGTGTCACCAGCTCGTTTTTGAACGCCTACAGTTACTACACCACAGGGGTACTCCACGAAATCCTTGGTGAGCGCAACGATGCCTTTATTGACTATCGCAAGGCGGCGCAGATTATGCCGGATAATCCTTATCTGCAGCAGGATCTGGTGCGCTTGGCCAAGGAGCTTGCCATGCCTCAGTATGATGAGTTCAAACGCCGTTGGGGAGAAGCGCCCACGCCCACCAAGGGGCAAGGTCAGGTCATCTTGCTGCTGGAGCGCGGCTTTGTGCCCGCCAAGGAGAGCCTAACGGTTCCCTTCACCATTCACGGCAACTGGCAAACTGTCTCTCTGCCCACCTATATGCCCTCCAGAGTACCGGTCAACAGTGCCAATATCCGCGGCTTGTCAAAACCTATGACCGCAGCCCCTATAGCCAATATAGATGCCTTGGCCATCACTGCGCTCAAGGAGGAACTACCCTATCTGCTGGTGCGCCAGGCCGCCAGAGTTTATGCCAAGTCGGAAATGGCCCGCAAGGCCGAGCGCAAAGACGGTTCGGACCTTGGGGTGATCGCCATGCAGATATTCAACGTGGTCACAGAACAGGCCGATCGCCGCAGTTGGCTCACGTTACCGCGCCAAGCACAGATAGCGAGGCAGTTTATCGATGCCGGCAGCTATCAACTAACCCTGGACAATCAGGGCACGGAAATTCAGGTTCAGAGTGGCAAGACCACTCTGGTCTGGGCAATAGACACTGGCAATGTCACACGTTTTTATACAAAATTGATTTGATAACCTTGAAATGGAACTGACTATGAAACACTTGAAGCTGATACTGATACTGGCAATGGCTATGGGCATGGCAGCCTGTCAATCCAAAGTGGAATACGGTGATGCCACTGAGGTAGAGACAGTGAATGAAAACTTCGGTTCGACAGATCTGCAAGCCATTGCCGCCAAAATGGTCGACAGCATGCTGACTTTTCCGCCTGTGGTGGCCATGACAGCCAACGATAGACCTATCATCTTTGTCGACAAGATCAAGAACAAGACCTCTGAGCATATAGATACTGAGTCAGTGACCGACTCCATCAGCAACAAGCTGCTGCGCTCAGGCAAGTTCCGTTTTATCGATATGACCAAGGTGGATTCAGTGCGCAAACAACTGGACTACCAGAACAACGCCGGCATGGTTGACCCATCCACCGCCATCAAGTTCGGTCGTCAAATAGGCGCTCAGTACATGCTCTACGGCAACCTTTCCAGCATAGTCAAACAAAATGGCAGCACCCGTGATGTCTACTACAAGATGACCATGCGCCTGATGGATCTGGAAACTGGTTTGATCGAATGGTCCGATGAAAAAGAGATCCGCAAAGTGAAGTCCAAGTCCTTCCTCGGGCTCTAACCAAGTCTAACGCTCCTTCCCAAAAGCCGCTGTCACAGCGGCTTTTTTGTAACATTTCTCCTTTGTTCTTTGGCGGCAAATAGCGTAATTTATGCCGCGGGCGCCAAGCCCGACAGGGTATTAACTCAAGACGTATCCCTCCCTTTCATTCCTGTTGTGAGGGAAAACACCGACACCCAATGGTAAAACAATAAAAAGCAAGGAATCTGTTTGTGAAATCTCTTCCCCGGTTGTTTGGTCTCAGCCTGTTGGCTGCCGGACTGATATCACTCAGCGGCTGCAGCAGCACTCAATCCTCCGCCGGAGTGCGGGATGGCAGCGGCTATATCAGTGAGCAACAGGCGATGGCCCGCTCTGCCAGAGTCAGCAATGTCAGCTATGAACTGGACTTTACCTTGGATGGCAGCGAGCGATTTGCCAACCGCACCTTGGTACGTTTCAGTCTCAGCGACAACCAACAGCCCCTGACACTGGACTTGAGCAAGGCGCAGATCACCAGCCTTAAGATCAACGGCCACAGGCTCTATCCCAAATACAATGGCGCCTATCTGGAGATCAGTGCCAAGTTGCTGCTCATAGGCGACAATGAGATAGAAGTCAGCTTCACACGCCAGCATTCCAGCAATGGTGAAGGGCTGCACCGCTTTGTGGATCCCGTCGATGGCAAGGTCTATCTCTACTCCCACTTTGAGCCCGCTGCCGCACAGCAGATGTTTGCCGTATTCAACCAACCGGATCTCAAGGCCAACTACAAGTTAACTGTCAGAGCCCCCAAAGACTGGCAGGTGATCAGCGCCACCCAAGAATTGAGTGTGACCCCGGAGGGTGACAACCAGCTGTGGCAGTTTCCGGCAACACCCAAGTTGAGCCCCTACAACTTTTCCATGCATGCAGGCCCTTACCATGTCTGGCAAGACAACAGCGGCAAATACCCCATGCGCCTGTTTGCCCGCCAATCAGTGGCGGCCCAGGTCAATGCCGCCGACTGGTTCAGATACACAGACGCCGGGCTTAAGTTTTTTGACGACTATTTCGGTATCGACTACCCCTTTAAAAAATACGATCAACTGCTGGTGCCTGACTTCCTCTATGGTGCCATGGAAAATGCCGCCGCCATCACCTTTGCCGAAGGGCGTTTTCTTGGCAGTGGCGAGATGACGGCCAATCAGCGCCAGCGCTTGGCGTCGGTGATCATGCATGAAATGGCGCACCAGTGGTTTGGCGATCTGGTGACCATGAAATGGTGGAACGGTCTGTGGCTCAATGAAAGCTTCGCCTCCTTTATGGGCATGCTGGCGAGCGCCGAAGCCACTGAGTTTGACAACACCTGGCGCAGTTTTTACGCCAGGGGCAAACAGAGTGCCTATCAACAAGACTCTGGCGTTACCACCCATCCGATAGAAGTGCCTGTGGCCAGTAGTGCCAACGCCTTCGATAATATCGACGCCATCACTTACCAGAAAGGGGCCGCGGTTCTCATTCAACTGCGCCACCTGCTTGGGGAGCAAACCTTCCGCCGTGGCGTCAGTGAATACCTCAAACGCTACTCCTGGCAAAACGCCACACTGGAAGACTTCATTACCAGTCTCGGCCAGGCCGCCAAGCGGGATCTGAGCCAATGGACCCGGGATTGGCTCTACAGCGCCGGTGTCAACAGCCTCAAGGCCGAGTTCCAGTGCCAAGATGGCCGCATCAGTGAATTTGCCCTGTTGCAGTCAACAAGCGATCCCGCCTACCCGACGCTCAGAGAGCAAAAAGTTCAGCTGGCCTTACTAAGCAAGGGCCGCCATGAAATGCACCTGCTGCAAACTCTGGCCGTTACCTACCAAGGTGAAAAGACCTTGGTACCGCAACTTAAAGGCGCATCCTGTCCTGATTTGGTTTATCCCAACTATCAGGACTGGGGCTATGTCAAAGTCGAGCTCGACCCACGCTCGTTCGATACCGCCTTCAATCACCTGGCCAAGGTAGAAGATCCCCTGCTGCGTGCCATGCTCTGGCAAAGCCTATGGGACAGTGTCCAGAGCGGTAACTTGCCCTTGAACAAGTATCTGGAAACAGTGCTTATCAATGCTCCCCAAGAGAAGGATTACACCCTGCTGGGACAAATTCTCGGCAATATGCGCTATAGCAAGGCCTTACTCGAGTCGATGGCTCCGATTCACTCGGCCTACGCCGAGCGCGCCATCAGAGCACTGGCACAGATGAGCCTGCGTCTGACCATGCAAAACGCGGATAATAAAGATCTGCAGCGGCGCTGGTTCAATGCCTATGTGGACTTTGCCCGCGACGGGGACTCGCTGGATCACCTGCTGTCACTGCTGCAAGGCCACAGCAAGATAAGGGGAATAGAGCTGGATCAGGATACCCGCTGGCAGCTTATCTATCAGTTGAACCGTTACGATTACCCCACCAGCAAACTTCTGTTACAGCAAGAAGCCAAGCTTGATAACAGCGATTCGGGGCAAAAGGCGGCCATCGCCGCCGAAGTGGTGCGCCCGGAAACCGCCGGTAAACGCCGCTGGCTGGAGAAAATCAACCATTCGGCGCTGCCGTTTGCCAAGCTGAGGGTAGCAATGGAAAACCTCTATCCCAGCAGCCAAGGGCAACTCCAGGCAAGCACTGCAGAGCAGCGCTTGAGTCAGTTAGCCGCTCTGGACGCCGAAAAAGACCCGGTATTTATGCGCAGTTACGCGCCGGCACTCTTACCGCGTCAATGCAGTCACGCCTCAATGCTGCGGCTCGAAAAAGCCTTGCAGGCTAACCCTGAGCTATCGGCCCAGACCCAGCGCAATCTCAAGCAAGCAATAGAGAAAGAGCAGCGCTGCGTGTTGATTAAAGACACGCTGAAACTCTAGCTATGTGAGCCGCTTGGTTTTCCTGTGGCACCATGCTGTGCCACAATAGCTAACGAGCTAAATATCAAGGGTCATTATGGGACTAATATTCATTATAATCATAGGCTTCTTTGCCATGATACTCATCAAGGACTACAACAAAAAACAGCAGTATCTCCAAAATGGTGAGATTGAAAAACTGCAACGGGAAGTGGATGAATTGAAGCAGCGGATTGCTAATCTGGAAACCATAGTTACAGACAAGAGCTACGATCTGAAGGATAAGATCAACCGACTCTAAGACTAACGCAATGGTTCCTCTTCAGTATATCCGGAACAAAGTACTGTATTAATTAAGTTAGTTGTCATAATTTTACTATCCGGCTGTCATCAAGCATCCCTAGCTTCAGAAATACCATTCTCGTCAGGTGAGTAAACTCCTGTGCGAAATAGCATAAGGATCTGCTTAATGAAGACTTTTCACTCCAAGACAGCATCGACGTTACCAGGCCTGGTGCTGCTTGGCCTGTTGCTCAGTGGCTGCAACAGCAGTGACAACAACGCCAGTACTTCAACTCCGGCTCAGGATCAACAGGAAAAAGTTGGCGCCAACTTGGGCCCCCGCCCCCAATTTCTGGTAAATGACATGGATGAAGGGCCGCTCAAAGATAAACTGGCACAATGCAGCAAAGGGCCCTTTTATCGCACCGACTTCAGCATAGGCCACCGCGGCGCCTCCATGCAGTTCCCTGAGCACACCAAAGAAGCCTATTTGGCAGCTATAGATGCCGGAGCCGGGATAGTGGAATGTGATGTCACCTTCACCGCCGATAAACAGCTGGTTTGTCGGCACTCCCAATGCGATCTGGCCACAACCACCAATATCCTCGGCATCCCTGAGTTGGCAGCCAAATGCCGTCAGCCCTTCTCTCCCGCCGATGCTGCCAATGGTGTTAACGCCAGCGCCGAGTGCTGTACCAGCGATATAACCTTGGATGAATTCAAACAGCTTTGCGGCAAGATGGATGGTTTTAATCCCAAGGCCACCACGGCAGAAACATTTATGAAGGGTACTCCTGACTGGCGCACGGATCTCTACGCCAGTTGTGGCACATTGATGACCCACGCCGAGAGTATAGCTCTGTTTAAAGAAGCCAGGGTCAAGATGACGCCTGAACTCAAGGCCGCCAGTGTGCCCATGCCCTTCGATGGCTTTAGCCAGCAGGACTATGCTCAGAAGATGATCGACGAATATCAGGCGGCCGGAGTACCTGCAAAAAATGTCTATCCCCAGTCGTTTAATCTGGAAGATGTGCAGTACTGGTTGGCCAATAATACCGATTTTGGCAGGCAGGCCGTCTATCTGGATGACAGGTATGACTCGGACAGCAGCTTTAACCCCAATGATATGAGCCAATGGCAGGCCGATATGCAAAGGCTCAAGGCGCTGGGAGTCGAAATCATTGCGCCGCCCTTGTGGGTATTGGTCGGTCTGGATGACAGCGGCAAAATAGTTCCCTCGGCCTATGCTCTGGCGGCCAAGGAAGCCGGGCTTAAAATAATCACTTGGTCACTGGAGCGTTCTGGCCCCCTGGCACAAGGCGGTGGTTGGTACTACCAAAGCATCAGCGGCAGCATTAATAACGATGGCGATGTCTATCAACTACTGGATGTACTGGCCAAAGAAATAGGTGTCCTGGGGGTATTCTCCGATTGGCCGGCGACCGTGACTTACTACGCCAACTGCATGGATATCTAGCCATTGCCAACAACAAAGAGGGCGCCTATCGGCGCCCTCTTTGCATTGGATTTTTTATCAGAGAAACAGCTCTTTGATATTTTTAAGATCGCCCTTACCTTCGGCCAGCTCTTGCGCACTCAGGCCGGAAACTTCATGGGGGAATACCAGCCATTCATCCGAGGCGTGGATATAGTAATCGGGTTTCAATGGCACCGCAGTATTTTGCGGCTTGTAGTAAGGACAAGCGATGCGGATATCCTTGGGCATATTCAGACGCATGGATTGACTGAGCTTTTCCTTAAGCGCAAAAACGCTGCGCCCGGAATCGAAGACATCATCAACAATCAACAAACCATCATCAGCATTGGCATTTTCAACAATGTAATGCAGACCATGAACCTTGATCTCCTTGCTCTGCTTATCTGTGCCTATGCCGTAATAAGATGAAGTACGCACCGCAATATGATCGGTTTCCACTTTCTTGAAGTCGAAAAACTCCTGTACCGCGATCCCTATTGGGGCGCCGCCACGCCAGATCCCAACAATAAACTGCGGCCGAAAGCCACTCTCATAGACCTGTGCAGCCAGACGAAATGAATCCTCCAGCAATTCCTGAGCGGTAATAAAGCGTTTTTCTATCATAGGTATACGACCCCATCTTGTTCTATTTTGTGTGCTTCGCTGTCTGCTTTGGCAGGTGCTGAATTGGAGGCCTGTTCCAAAATCCGGAGTGGGCTTCCACCATTGTAGGCAGGCAGAGGATTTTGGGCGCGCATTTTATAACAAATTTTTCCTCGGTGCTGTGCCAAATGCACATTCTTGTGTCTCAGGCGACAAAAAATCTTCACTCGTCGCTCAGCCTTAGTTGAGCAATCTCTACTTTATTCACCCAAACACATTTGGTTAATAAATAACAAACTAATTAATAATGTTTTTTTAACGAAACATGTGCTAGCAGTGAATAATTAGTCATTTTTTGTGATTAGTTATTGATTGAGGTATGGGAACTGGCTATAGTGCCAGTCATACGGTTCCTCAAGAGTATCTCCAAGATGAAAAAATCCCTGCTTCTGGCCACGATCACGGCCTTGCTGTTGACCGGCTGCGGTAAAGATCAAGATGTACTGGTCGTCGGCACCAATGCCGCCTTCCCCCCATTTGAATACATGGGAGGCGCCAATGGTGATGAGGTAAAAGGCCTGGATATCGACATTGCCAAGGCGATTGCCGCCGATGCCGGTAAAACCCTCAAGGTAGAAAACCTCAAGTTCGACTCTTTGATAGTGGCGCTGAACTCAGGCAAAATCGACTTTATCGCCTCCGGTATGACAATCACGGATGAGCGGCAAAAGAGCGTCGACTTCTCCACGCCTTACTACGAAGCTACCCAAGTGGTGATAGTCAATCAGGACAGCCAGGTATTCAACACTCCGGCTGATCTTGCCGGCAAGAAAATTGCGGTGCAGTTGGGTTCGACCGGCGACATTATGGCCAAGGAGCTCAAGGCCGAAGTCGTGGCTTTCAACACAGGTTTTGAGGCTTTTATGGAGCTGAAAAACCACAAGGTAGACCTGGTACTGTTCGACAGCCAACCGGCGGCCACTTATCTGGCCAAGAACCCCACTCTCAAACAGCTGGATATCGACTTCTCACCCGAGTTTTACGGTATTGCAGTCTCCAAGAATCAACCGGAACTGCTCGGCCAGATCAATGCCACCCTGTCACGGCTGCAAAGCTCAGGTGAATACCAACAAATCCTTGAAAAATATCAGAAGTAATCTTAGATGGATGCAATAATCTCTTCGCTGTTCACCCCCATAGGGGAAGACGGCATGGTCGGCATCTTGCTGATCCTAAGCGGCCTCAAGGTCACCCTGACAGTGACCTTCTTCGCCATGATCCTCGGCGCCATCCTCGGGGTACTGACCACCCTGATGGGCATGTCCGAACGTTGGTATCTTCGCTGGCCGGCCAAGCTGTATGTCGGGGTGATCCGCGGCACCCCTGTGGTGGTGCAACTGGTAATCCTCTACTTTATCGTGTTGGCCGCCATGGATGTCGACAAGGTGACCGCCGCCATCATCGCCTTCGGTCTCAACAGCGGCGCTTATATCAGTGAGATTATCCGTGCCGGTATCCAGGCGGTCGACAAGGGCCAGGCCGAGGCCGCCCGCTCTTTAGGGATGAGCCATTCACTGACCATGCGTGAGGTGGTGTTACCGCAGGCTATCAAGAATATCCTACCGGCGCTCGGCAATGAATTTATCGTGCTATTAAAGGAAACCGCCGTCATCGGCTTTATAGGTGGTGTGGATCTTATGCGCGCCGGTGAAATCATCCGCAGCCGGACCTTCGAAGATGTGGTGCCACTGCTGACTTGTGCCCTGATCTATCTGTTATTGACCTACAGCTTCACCTGGCTGTTGGGTAAGTTTGAAGCGAGGCTGAAACAAAGTGATTGAGATAACCAACCTGCATAAGTCCTACGGCAAACTGGAAGTACTCAAGGGCATAGATCAGCATATCGCCAAAGGCGAAGTGGTCAGTATCATAGGCCCAAGTGGTAGTGGCAAGAGTACTTTTCTTCGCTGTATTAACCTTTTGGAGCAACCTACCGAAGGCGAAATACGGATAGCCGGTGAATCGATAACGGCGCCAGGTGCCTGTGTCGACAAGCTCAGACAAAAAGTTGGCATGGTATTCCAGCACTTTAACCTGTTTCCTCACAAGACAGTGTTGGCCAACCTGACCCTGGCACCAGTCAAACTGGGATTGATGAGTTCGGCCGAGGCCGAAGCCAAGGCTTTGGGATTGCTGGCTAAGGTTGGCCTGGCAGACAAGAAAGATGCCTATCCATCCAGTCTGTCCGGCGGCCAGAAACAGAGGGTGGCCATTGCCAGAGCCCTGACCATGTCTCCCGAGCTGATGCTGTTTGACGAACCCACCTCGGCGCTGGACCCGGAAATGGTCGGCGATGTACTGGATGTGATGCAATCCTTGGCTCGCGACGGCATGACCATGGTGATAGTCACTCACGAAATGGGGTTTGCCCGCGAGGTGTCTGACAGGGTGATCTTCATGGATGAAGGGGTGATCCAGGAAGCGGGCACACCGGAGCAGATTTTCAATGCGCCGCAAAACCCTCGTACTCAAGGTTTCCTTGCTAAGGTGCTGCGCTGATCACAGGGGTAACTTTTTAGTACAAAAGTGCCATAAAACTGCCATCGTTTCTCTCTATGTTGGGTGCTTTCCCAAACGCCCAATATAGAGAGGTTATTTTTGCGCCAATCCCATCAAATCGCAGCCTTGTCGCTGCTGTCTCTGGCCCTGCTAGCCGGCTGTAACTCAGATGACAACACTCAAACTCCCGAGCCGGTAACGGGTCGCTGGCTCAAAGGCGATCTTCATGTTCACACCGCGGTTTCCCAAGATGCCAGAGAGACCCAGGCCGATATTCTCAAGTGGGGCTTCGAGGACTTTGGTCTGGATTATATGAGCCTGACCAACCATATGCGCAACAACAGTCAGGACAATGAAGATAACGACCTAGGTGGCATTCTCTTCTATGATGCCCTCACCCGCTACGAAAAACCCGGACTCACCAGCCAAATGCCCAACTACCCGGGCAAGTTGGTTTACTCGGGCTTTGAGTGGGATATGCCGACTCACGAACACTTCAATATCGCCATCTTGGCCGATGAACAGCAGACTCTGGACGCGATTAAAACCTTCGAGTATCGCTTCAGCGCCAAGAATGAGCCGAAGGATTTCGCAGCCGAAGATCTCGCCGCCTGGGAGGCCGCCGGCGTCAAGCGTCAGAATCAAAACCACGCAGACGCCGTAGCGGCGCTCGCCTGGCTGCAGCAACACTTTCCCAAACAGAGCTACGGCATGCTCAATCACCCCAGACGCTATCTCGACAGCTACACCATAGCCGAAGTCAGGGAGCTTCACGATGCCGCGCCTGAGGTCTTCTTCCTGGTGGAAGGCATGGTTGGCGGCCAGTTCAGTGGCAACCGCGGTGACTATGGCGACAGATCGAGCGGTGTTTACGGCGGTGTCGATCCCGTCGTGGCCGAAGTCGGCGGTTGGTGGGATGCGCTACTGGGCGAAGGGCGCAGGATTTGGAACATGGGCAACTCGGATATTCACTTCAAGACCCGCCCCCCTTACGCCAGCAGTTATTATCCCGGCGAATACGCCAAGAATTACACCTGGGTTGAGGGCGAAGGCACCAAAGCGCTGCTTGAAGGGCTACGCTCGGGGAACAGCTTTGCGGTATTTGGCGATCTCATTGATGGACTGGATTTCAAGATCAATAGCGGTGATCAAACCATCACTATGGGACAAACCCTGAGTGCCAAGGCCGGCGACAAGGTCACTATCAATATCAGGTTCCGCAGCCCTGAGCTGAATAACAAGGAAAGCGATATCGGCAATGAACACTACGCCGGCATTAATCCGGGAGTACATCATATCGATTTGATTGCCGGCGATATCAGTGAGCGGGCCAAGCCGGGAACAGCTGCCTGGCAAAAGGAAACCAACGACAGTACCCGGGTGATCAAGTCATTCACCCAGGCCGACTGGCAAAAAGACAGCGATGGTTTCTACCGCATGAGCTTCAGCTTTATCGCCGATGGCAAGCAGTATTTCCGCCTGCGGGGCACCAACCTGGATTACAACGTCAGTGGCTTGACCAACAAGGGCACGCCACTGCGTTCAGAGGTATTGCCACAGGCCGAAGGGGAGCAGGTGCAGCAATGGTACAACGACATCAATGAGCGTAATTACGGCGATCTCTGGTTCTATTCCAACCCGCTGTTTATCACCACCCAATCCTGAGGTAATTTCTGTTCTCAGGCGGGACGCGGCAACTGCCCGTCCCGCAAAAAGTCTTTTAAAAACCAGGTCAATGGCATGCTGCGGCTGTTACGACGACTGAAAGCCACCTTGTCGGCGGAGCTTTGACAGAGCCAGTATTCACACTCCTGCGGCTCGGTTGATAGCAACACCAAAGGATCGTGCAGCGCCAGGTTGACGCCCTTTTCTGCTCTGGCCGAAGTGTAACGGATCATCTGCGCCTGCTGTTGCAGCAACCAAGCACCCAAAGCCTGGGTATAGGCATAGCTCGACTTGTGAGTCAGTTGCTGCTGCACTCCCTGCCCCTGCAATAGCGTCAGGTCGGCACAATCGCGGGCATTGATATCCACAGAGTACAACATATGCTCAGAGCGCAGCGGCTCCAGATAAGGCTCCAGCATGTCGGCCATAAAGACAAAGCGATAATAGGCAACTTCAGCCAAACAGGTCTGCCAGGATTCACTGGCATAAAAGAAGCTTTCCATTGTGATACTGCCAAAGCGCGAGCCATGGCGCAGCGGCGGATAACGAAACGGGGTCTTGAGCAGATAATGCAAGTGCTCTGTCCCGCTTCGGTATGGCGGTTTAACCTCATCGAGCAGAGACTCAAGCAGCATCTGTTCATCAAAATCATCCACCAGGCTCAGGGTGGCGGCTTCTTCCTGGGACTCGACCAGGCGATAACCGCGACCAAAGTAGTGGCGAGGAAAAAAGTCCTGCGGCTCTAACGCGCTAAAATCCATTTTCAGTTATTTGTCTCCTGTCACCGGCTATGGCTGTCAGACCTTGCCTCGCATCGCATCCAGATATTGGTTAACACTCACCAGACCAACCACGGTTTGCAATAAAGTCTTGGGGGTTCCATTCAGCGCCTTGTTGGGACTGTTGAGCCAGTGACGCATAAAGGCTTTTTCACCACCCGCTATAGCATACAGCGAGCGATATAGACGGATAAGCTGCAACTGCAGCTCCCCCTGCTTGGAATCGGGTTTAAACCCCTTGCCGCTGTTACGGCTCAAGGTGCTGGGATTTACGCCTATGATACGGCTGGCCTCGGCCTGGGTAAGTTGTAACTCGCTGCAAGCATTGGAAAACGCCTTGAATAATACCTCGGCTGCATTGGCTTTCTCTAGGGTATTCATCTTTGCTGCTCCGCCATAAACCTGTCCATATATTAACCAATATATACAGCAAACGCAATTTAGAGCCAAACAAACATGCAAAAGCAATCCTGTTGGCACCGAGAGGTGGTTCCCCACCGCGTACTTTCAATTTATTTTTGATATAGCTTGCAGCAGAAACACTGTTGTAAAGCGCAACAGAGATCGTAGAATGCCAAAACAATTTCAGCCTCATTTGTCCGGAGTAGTGACATGACAGATCTGACATACCTTGCCAAAAAGCGCTATACCACCAAGGCTTTTGATCCCAACAAGAAGATCCCCCAGGATAAAATTGAAGATCTGCAGAGCCTGCTGCAGTTCAGCCCCTCCTCGGTGAACTCCCAGCCATGGCACTTTGTACTGGCCGCGACAGATGAAGGCAAAGCCAAAATTGCCGAGTCTACCGCAGACTATAGCTTCAACACGCCAAAGATCCTCAACGCTTCCCACGTGGTAGTACTCTGTACCCGCAACAACATGGACGAAGCCCATCTGCTGCGTCTGCTTGAGCAGGAAGATGCCGATGGCCGCTTCGCCGACGAAAACGCCAAACAGGGCCAACACAACGGCCGCTCTTTCTTCACCAATATGCACAAGTTCGAACTTAAGGACCTGCAGCACTGGATGGAGAAACAAACCTATCTGGCGCTGGGTACTTTGCTGCTGGGCGCCAGCGTATTGGACATAGATGCAACCCCTATTGAAGGCTTCGATGCCAGCAAACTCAATCAGGTTTTGGGTCTAAGAGAACAGGGCCTGACCGCCAGCGTAGTGGTGGCTCTTGGCTACCATGACGAGTCTGACTTCAACGCCAAGCTGCCCAAGTCTCGCCTGCCTCAAGAAGAGCTGTTTACCAAGATCTAAGGAAGAGCTCATTCTCACCTTCTATTCCAGAACCCGGCTCCATGCCGGGTTCCATTAATTTCACCTTGCACCCGCGGACACCTGTGGCATAGTAGATTTTATCGTCAGTTCAGGATGAATGATTGCTACCATGCTGCTTGCCAAACCCGCGCTGAACCAGGCCGACGCCACTGAAATCAAACCGACCCGACTCAAAGGCGATAACCCGCTTACCTGGCCAATTCTCGGTTTACTCAAACGCAGCAACCGCTCCTGGAAGGTGCATCACCTCGCCACTGAGTTACAGCAGCAGGGACTGATGCACAACTTGGATCCTCTGCCCGAGAAAGATCTGTTCAAACGAAACTTTCTGCTGATGAATGCCCTCTATGAACTGCAACACATGCTGCTGCCGGGCCAATGGCTGCAAGTACAGGCCATGGATATCATACTGCTGCGGATCCCACCGGCCAATGTGCTGCAACTACAACAGGATGACTCAGCGCTTAGAGACTACTACCTCGACTGGAACAACTACGACACCTGCGTCAATGTCGTTCGTGAGATGCTGGAGTCCTTCTGGAACAGTTATCAGGATTATATTGGCGTGCGTCCCGGCCGTTTTGCCCAGCGAGAGGCGCTGCGGGTATTGGAACTGGAAGACGATGCCAGCGACAAGGAAATCCGTCGCCAGTGGCGTAAACTGGCGCTGAAGTGGCACCCTGACAGGCAAGGCGGTGATACCGCCAAGTTCAGGCAGATCTGCGAAGCCTGGCAAGCCCTGCGAGGTTGAATAACCAGGCAAAGCGCCAAAGCTTAGCCTCGCTCACAGAAATGACCGCCAAAGGCACCAACGCTTAAGTCATAATTAAGCCAGTCACACTAACCTGACAGCAAAGGGCGCTGCGCCCGGTCAATTCTGAGGAGATTATTTTGCTCAAGCCACTGGTTGCCGCAATGGCACTTACCCTGATCCCGCTGGCCGCCAACGCCGCCGACTTTATCGAAGGTAAACACTATACCCAGATAGCCAAGAAAGGCAGTGAAGAACCCAAACTCACCGAGTTCTACTCTTTCTACTGTCACAACTGCTTCAGCATGGAAACCCAGTATCTGCCGGACATCAAGGCCGGTCTCAATAAAGAAGTCAGCTTTGACAGCAAGCATGTCGACTTTATGAACAGCGATCTGGGCACTGAGGTGATGAAGTCTCTGGCCATCATGCAGGAACTGGGCGCGACTGATAAGCTGGTTCATCCTATGTTTGCCGCCATTCAGGGCGAGGAAGGAGCCCATGGTCATGACCATTCCGCCCCTGGACACAAGCACACCTCTGCTATCAATAGCCGCGACGATATCAAACAATTGTTCGCCGCCAACGGCGTCGATATCAGCCAGTATGATGCCTTGGCCGACAGCAAGAAAATCAATGATGTCATCGCCCTGTGGCGTAAGCAGCAGAATGAATTTGCCATCCAGAGCGTGCCAAGCTTCGTGGTAAACGACAAATATCTGGTTAACCTGGGAGAAATTCGCACTCTGGGTGAGCTGACCGATCTGATCAATTTCCTGGCTACCGAAAAAGATGCCAAGCAAGATGAAGGAGGCAGCCTGGGTTGGTTGTTCCTGGCCTTTGCCGGTGTCGCCGCCGTCAGCAGACGCCGCTGCTGAAATCAGACACCATAGACAAAACACTATATTCGCCAACAAGTTAAAGGCCACTCTGGGCCTAATGCCGTTCACTTATTGTGAACCGCATTAGGCCAAGGAACTCTTGCTGATGACCTCAAGAGTGGGCGCAACCCAGGCCGATTGGCAGCAACAACTGAGCCTGGCACTGGCGGCTGAAGGCGACAGCCTTGGGGCAAAAGCAGCTCATGCCAAGGCGCTGGAACTGGCCGAAACCTATCAGCTGGAAAGCTGGGAGTGGTGGGAACTGCAATAATAGGCCCGGCGCGCCGAGGCTGCCGGACCTCTATCAAACACATTATTGGCAACAGGGCCGAAATCAGGCTATCTGCTGAACCAGGCCATGACTGGTGTTTATCTGCCACAGAATATTCAGCAGATTGCCGCCCTTGTCTTCCCTCAACTGGCCGACATTCAAACGATGGCTGATATCGGCCAGGCTCAACAATCCGCGGATCTGATGGGTCTGGGTATCGACCACAGCAAAATAGTTATCGCGGCTGTGACGCAGGCTCTGCAGCACATCGGCGACACTGGCGTTGGCAACCTCATCATAGGCCAGTGCCTGCAGTTGCTCTCTTGGCAGCATCAAATCAAATACCGTCCAGGAGGAAGGTTGATGGGCCTTGTCGACAAGCTTGAGCAGATTGTCCGGCGCCAACAATTCCTGGGTGATAATGCCCAGCATCTCATGACGTGCATTAATGACAAAGTGCAATGCGCTGTGTTCACTCTGCATCAGGGCTGAGGCATCAGGCGCCGGCATATCGGCACTGATTACCATACGCGCACTGTGGCTGAAGTCCATCATGGCCTCTAAGGCATTGTCATAAGGGTTGAGTTGATTGGCTAAAGCAGAGGCTTGCAGCCTGTCGTTGCTGGCAATCGCAAAAGGATGAAGTGTTTTCATGTTATTACCTCACTTGGAAACTGGGTTGCCGGGCTTCGCATTAGTGCGAACCCGAAAGACGGTTTTCAAATGAGGGCAAATGGCGGTGCGCGGGTCTGTGCCTGAGGAAATACATGCAGTGCATGGGACTGCAGTGACGCCAGCGAAGGCAGACGCAATACCAACTCGGCCGAAGGCGCCAGATGAGTAGATTTCTGTTTCGGAAGCGTCGGCTCCTGAGAATCTATCAGCGTCTTGAGGAACAGGCCTTGGGAACTATCTCCCTGCACCGCCAGAGGTATTGAGGCTGAAACCGGTACCAGAGAAACCTGCTGAGAATGGGCCTTGGGGATAGCTGCAAGAGTGCCCGTCAGCAAAATACTGACCAGCAATAACGCAAACCACCTCTCGATTCGGCTCATCTGTGATCCAGATCTCAAAACACCCATTTGTCGACAATAACACTGCCTTGGAAAAAAGCGCAATATTTTTCAGAGGCATAAAATAAACCCCGCTCAGAGAACTGACCGGGGTTTATTGAAGAAGGCCGACTTCGACAGGCCCCGGCATGCCTTCAGTCGGATGCCTTGAACGCTAATTGCTGTGCAAGCCACTCTCTACATAAGAGAGTGCCACGAGGACTTATTCGCACCTTACCTACGAACCTAACTGAAACTCAGCGACGGATCTTCACCTCTGGCTCATTAAGCATCGCCAGCAAGGGATTTTGCTGCATCACTCTGGATTTGAGGCCAACCCCAAGGATAAGTCCCATAACAAAGCCACCGATATGAGCCCAGTAAGCCACGCCTTCACCGGCCATCATCAAACCAACCAGGTTGAATACCAGCCAGATGGCAAAGAAAGCCATAGGCGACAGCTTCTTCTGGTAGACAACAAACATAAAGGTCAGGCTGGCATGACGGAACCACAATAGATACATACCGAACAGGCCGGCAATGGCGCCACTGGCACCCACCATGGGGATATTGGAGCCGGGATCGGCAATAATCTGCACCGCCGCAGCCGCCAGGCCACAAAGCAGATAAAGCCCGAGGAACCTCATGCGTCCCAAGGCGTCTTCCAGATTGTCGCCAACCACATAGAGGAAATACATATTGCCCGCCAGGTGGATCAAATCACCGTGAAGGAACATATGGCTGAACAGGGTCCATACATGGCTGCCGTGCAACACCTCATCGGCCCGCAGGGCAAAGTTGGCAAACACGGTATCAGCTATGTCCAAGTCTGTGCCATAAGCGGCAAAGATCATGATATTGAGTGCCAGCAGCAGGTAGGTGATTGCAGGTTGTGAGCGGGTTTTGAGATTGAACTCCACCGGCATTTGCGACAGAAACTGAAACAGCCAGGTTTTGACACTGATCTTGCCATTCAACTCCGCCAACAGCCCCTGCAACCTTGGGGACTGCACCACTTTATTCCTTTCGTCTTTATCGACCCAGACGCCATTGCAACTGTGGCAGACATCCAGCTCTATCTGATAGCCATCCATCAGATGGTATCTGTGCATCTGTTCTTCACAGTGCATGCAGTGCCGCTTGGAAAGCCCAAGATGAGGCCCGAGCGACTCTTCAATACGTACATGATCATTGCCATTATCGGCTGTTGACAGCGCGCCATTAAGCTCGCCATTATCAAACCAGATACCTTCACAGTGATTACAGCTGTCCACCTGCTCACCATAAAGTTCGAAGGTGCGCATCGATTCGCTGTAACATCCGGGACATTTTAAACTCATGGATTATTCCTCTGTGATATTCACATCCATGCCACTACGCTGCAACTCAAGCTCCATACGCTGAAAATTCAGTTGCAGCTTAGGCAAAGTGTCGGCCGAAATCTTCCCTACCAAGGCTCTTAACCTGGTTGTACCGACACCACGACTCAACTCTTGCTTTTCCATTTTTTCAATCAGCTGGGCAGATTCAATTCTGAACCTGCGGATAGCGGTCAGGATCTCAGCCGGTGTTTCCAGCGCATTGGCCGAGTAATACATGTTTTGCCAAACAAAATCACTGAGCTGGGGATGCAATGACCTCAAGTCCAGTGGTCTCTGTTTATCTATGTCCGCCATATAGGCTTCCAGTTCATGCAAGTTATCCCGCACTTCATCATACAAGGCACGCTGCAGATGATAGTTATTCTGGGTATTAACCAGAGAGTCAAACTTAATCGCCTGTGACAGCCCCTGCTGCGCAGCCAGATAAACCCCCAAAACCGTTGCCAGCACCATCAACAGCTGACTCACCCAGAAGCTGGTTTTCACCAGCTCACTATTGTCAAAATGAATTTTACGACCGTTTGATACCGGCTCAGATTTCCTTTCCATAGCAACTCCCAATGATGGTATTTAACCTGTCATTGTGAGTCAGAAAAACCTGGTTATCCGTCGGCCAATTCCCAAGTAACAACCTGAGTTGTCAGTTAACGTCGATCCCGGCGCGCTTTAGCTCATCGGCCATCTTCTTATAACTCTGTTCCAACTTGGGTAAGGTGTGGGTTTCCACCTCTTCAATCAGGGTTCGCAGCTGTTTGGAACCAAAGCTGGGGCCATAGAACTTACGTTCAATCTTGCCGACAATATCAGCAGACCCCATATAAAAACGGCGGGCGCCTGAGAGAATATCGCTTGGGGTTTCCAAGGTATAGGCCGAGTACTTCATATTTTCCCAGATAAAGTCAGCCATAACCGGATGATATTCTTTAATATTATAGGGTTTTTCTTTCTCAATAAGCTCAGTGTACGCAGTCATCACCGCGACATTGTCTTTCAGCTCCTCATAGAGAGAATGCTGCAGATGATAATTGTTTTGCATATTGGTCAGGCTATCAAACTTAATCGCCTGTGACAGACCTTCCTGCGCTGCCAAATAAACCCCGGCAACCGTAGCGATAATCATAAAAATCTGGCTGACCCAAAAGCTGGTTTTCACCAACTCCTGATTATCGAATCTGATTTTTTTTGCACCCCGACGCTGACTTGGTTCTTGATTGACTTCCATTTCAATACCTCTATGAAACTGAATGGTTTTTTAAGGCCGACATCATACAGAAGGGCAATGGAACGAACCAGCCCCAAGGGCCTTTTTTACCTCTCTGTTCTCAACCGATATTCACATTACCACGCCCACCAGATTACCACTGCAGTCAACTACATCGCCGATTCAGGCAGCGGGTTTACCATAGATAAAAACACTGCCCGAACCCGTGGCAATGGTACGAGGGTGCGGCGGATGTTTGGGCTTGTCGTAAGGAAGCAATGAGTCGCCCTGAGGCGCCTGCGGTGATGTTGCCCTGGGTTTGACCTTCGATAGAGATATAACATGGTGTTGGCATGGTTAGTTCCTTTTACTGTTGAATGAGTGATAAAACCCCATCACCCAACGCCAGAAGCATGCCAAATCGTAACATACTGTTTTACAAAAACATCCAAACCCACCTCCTCTCTCCAGGCCAGTTTTTGCCCAAATTGAGTGGCCCAAAAGAGTTGCCAAAAGCCGCCAAAGGCCAGAGCTCAAGAGCGAATACAAGGGCCAACCGGGTGAATTCTTGTATTACATAACAACATCTTGAACGTCGGCCGCTTCTTGGACATTAGCCCTATCTGAGCCCGCCGCCATTGGCGCCTTATCTGAACCTGAGGCGGTTTGGACTGCCGGGTCATTTGTAACGCCAGAAGCCTGAGTGAGCCCCAAACTCTGGGCCAACAAAGTGCGCTTGATCAGCAGGGATTTCAGTTGCCTGTCCAGCAGTGTCAGCTCCTGAGCTGCCCGCTCATTTTGCTGTTGCTTGAGCAGCTCATCGATGAAGTAGGCTCTGGCCAACACGGGGGACAGGCTGCTGGCATACTCGGCCATATCCCGTGACTGACGCTGCAGCGCACTGAGTTTGTTGGCATCAAGCCCCTGCCATTGCTGTAACTCTTTGCTTAAGTTGGCCGCTCGGGTGCGACTGGCGGCAAAACGCTGGAAATACTTGTCCAGCTCCAACAGATAATCTACCTGCTCGGGATAAACATATGGCTCATCGTTGGCCAAAGGTGCGGCGCCAAATAGCTGATCTATCTTCTGCCACAGCGGCAATGCCGTTTCAGTCGGCAACTGGGTCACCTGCTCGGGTGGCTTGGGCGCAAATCGCTCCGGCCAGAACTTCTGCCCTATGACCAGCCCCAAAGGTTCGGCAAAGTGTCCCGCCGTCAATGCCAGCAACAAGAGGATTAGTCCCAGCGGCCAACTCAGCCCCTTGGAATTAGCCTGCTGCTGAGCACTTGTGGCAACAGCGGGTCGCTTGGCCGGTTGTTTAACGCCATCAATCTTGTCGAAGATTTGAAAGCCGAGCGCATCCAGGTTTGGCATCTGCTTGGGTTGACGCGCCTGCATCAGCTCAAACAGCTGCTGACAGGCATATTCACAACGATACCACTCACGGATATTGCCTTCAGTAGCCTGCATATCCTTGAGCTCCGGCAACAACTTACCTATGGCCCAGTTCAGTATTTCGGCGCACTTTTCCGGGCTGATAGTGCCCATCTCTTTCGAGTGCGCCAACACGGTTAACAGTAACTCCAGCCCGGATGCCAAACCGGCAATACCGCGGATCTTGGCCGCAGCTACCGAAAAGTAGCTGGCCGCCAATAGATCCACCCCATCTGTCATCGCCAGAGTGGCGGCAAGATCATAGACCTTTTCCCAATCCGTCCCACCACTGAAGGGAGATTGGCGTCGGTTGATCTCGCTACGCATCTGCTGATAGCGGTTATCTTCCCGAAGCTGAGCCGGTGCTGCGGTCATTCTGAACCATCCGGCATTCACTGTTGTTTGCTGTATCAACTTGGTACACCTCAAATTCCATTAAGTTGAGTCCCACAGGGGAATTGGGCTTCCACGCTGTGGAAGCCCGGCGGCTCAGTAGAGTGTTTTAGGCAACTGATAGTTGCTGAGCAGATTTGAGGTAAAGGGATTACTGTTGTCTGCCGTGTGGATCCGATAGGAGATATCGCCCTTATCCACATTGAACCGGTAATCCACACTGGTCGAGCTGGAGCCGGTGATCCTGGCGCTGTCGAGCAGCCTGAAGAATGCCCATGGGCCTTCGTAGCTCAAGGAACGCGGTGACATATTCACTTCGCTTGGCACCAGGGTCAGCTTACTCTCGGCCGTTTCCCGCAAGGTGTTGGGCCATACCAATTCGATGGCGCGACGTGGGCCATGGGTGTATTCCACATACTGGCCATCGACGTTGATGACACTACGACGCTTGTTGGGGCTCATCTGCAGTGGCTCCAGGGTGAACTGTACGTCCAGGTTGCCCTTGAGGTTGAAGAAGGCGGTCTGGATCTGTTTCGCCTGCTCTATCGCCTGCAAGACCTCTTTACGGATCAGGCCGGTTTCACTGCCTGCCAGCTGGTTGAGCTGATCCATGTTTTCTTCCAGGAACATCCGCATCTGCTGATCATAGAAGGTATTCAGTGTGCCTTGCGGGCCGAAGAAACGTTCAAAATCGGCAATCGACACCTGTTTAGTGGCCTTGGGATTGAAGGGATAACGGGATGCCAGATCCTGCTGGAACTCCATATACACTTCGTTATACCAACGCACCTCAAGATGCTTGATAGCACTCTGCAACACCACCTTCCAGCTCTCCTTGGCCAACTTGGACACCATGGAGTCCAGCGGCTTGGGCAGGCCATCGGAAATACGTTCCAGCGCGTAAACAGGGTCGGCGTCGTTGAGCTTGAGCCTTTCCTGAGCCGCCTTCAGTGCCGCCTTGCCCACATCCGGGGCGTTTTGGATCCCGCGCAGATAGGCATGCAGGCGCACCACGGCTTGCATCACTTCATCCAGATAAGCCGGCTTACCGTCCTGGGACTTGAGCATCTGGTTCAGTTCAACAAAGTCACCGTCTATGGTCGAGGCGATACGATACTGAGGCGATTTGAGCAGCGCCTGACGGGCCTGCTCATCTTCCGGCATATCCGGAAACAGCTGGGTATTGCTGCCCAGCGTTTCCAGCAGGCGCGATAGCGGCTTGTTGCTCATGGCTACGTTATCCAGTACCAATACCGCCTGGTTGATGTCTTCGAAATTCTTCAGTTCAAAACCATTCAGCGCCCGGCGCCAGCTGGCATTATAGTCGGCCAGATATTGAGCCACTATCTTGCTGCGCAGCGCCGTCTTGTCGGCATCGCTGAAGTCTGTGCTGTGAGCCTGGCCGAGTACCCAGCTGTCAATCAACGCCAGTTCGGCGACTGAATCAGATCTCGGGATAAAGAAGCGCTCAAAACCTTGTTTGGTGAGTATTTTCGGGATCTTGAAGATCTCAGGATCCTGCGCCGCTATCTGGGAGTCAAACACCAATTCATTGGCCGGGCCAACGGTCAAACGCAGATCCAGCGGTGCCCCCAACTGAGATACGGAAGAGGACTTGAGGTATCTGTATACCCGTTGTTCTATCGGCAGCAAGCTCAGCTCATTCTGGGCCTGGGCCACCATGGTATCGAATGGCTTGAGCACAGTCTCGGCGTCCGGATTGGACTCCAGCCGTGCATGCTGCAAGTCTGTATGCAACAAGGCATAATCCAGATGCTCCATCAGTTGGGTCTGCAGCTCACGATTGCCTTCATAGGCCTTCTGCCAAACATCGGCAAAGTATTCGCGAACAAAGCTGTCGCGGCGGCCACTCTTGTCGGCCAGCATTCTGAATACCCGCAATACCGCCAGCTTTTCATCACTGCCTTCTGGCGCATCGGCCAGATCCCGTGCCACTTGCCGGAGCAGTATCGGCAGATAACGATAGGACAGCAGGTTCAGATAGGTCTCTTCCACCTTGGGTCCTATGGTGTGACCCTGGTAGAGGCCGAGATCTGAGATTAACCTCGGCTTGTCACGGAAGAAACCAAACTCCAGGGTAGCCGCCCGAATGGTGTTCAGTGGCGGGATCACATTGCGAGCCAGCGGATCGAAATTGGTGTTATCGATAAGCTCGTTGTATTCATTCACCTTACTCAGCACGGCATCGGCCTGAGCGCTGTTGAGCAGGTAGTATCTGTGCCAGCTGCCAATCAAGAGCACAGAGGCGATGGAGCAGGCCACAAAGGACAGCGCCATGATGCGGCGTTTTTGCTTGGCCACCTTGAAGTTGTCCGAAGCCAGACCCGCTTCCGGATATATGATGCGGGTAAAAAGCGAACGGGTGAAATAGGGAGTAGAGTTTTCACTGCGCTGGGCACTGTTGACCGACTCACTCAGGCCATAACGGCGGGAAGCGCCATCCACATAGGCATCTGTCGGTACCCCTTGCTGGTAAACAGAGGTCATATAAACCCCGCGCACCAGTGCCGAGGTCGAGAACTGATCGCTTGCCAACGCATCGACGAAAAACTCACGCAGCACCTTGTGGGCACCGGCAATCTGGCGTGAGAAGCTGTAGATGGCCGAGCGTTCTTCCTTGTCGCGGCACTGCAGCAGCGCCCTTGGCAGGCCGGCATTGATGCGCTGAATAAAGCCTTGCCAATCCTGATCGAACTCATTGAGCCAGCTGTCGAGATCGTTGACCGAGTTCAGGGAGAAGGTGAAACCTAGGATCTCATCCCGCTGCGCCTGGGTGAAATGGCGGAAGAAGGGCTCAAATCCCAGCAACAGATCCAGTTTGGTCAGGGTGATATACACGGGCAGACGAGTTGACAGGGTTTCCATCAGCTCGCGCAATCTGGCACGCAACAAGTGGGCGTAGGCCTTGCGTTCGGCCACAGGATCGCTGACCAGGCTGGCCATATCCAGCGCCAACACCACGCCGTTCAGGGGGCGGCGACTGCGGGTGCGCTCCAGCCACTCGACAAAGTGCAACCACAGGCGGCGCTCTGTCTCGCCATCCGGGCTGGTTACCGAAGGCTTCTGGGTCAACAGCTCACCGTCCGGGTCAATCAGTACGGCATCGTCACCTATCCACCAGTCAAAAGAGAAAGGGTTTTCAGACTTCTTGCCCGAGGCACGCATAACGGAAGAGAAAACAAACTTCTGCCCGGAGCGGTTAATCAGGCTGGTCTTACCGGCGTTTTCCACCCCAAGCACCAGGAACCAAGGCAAGGCGTACAGGTAGTTACGGGTGTTGAGGCTTTCTTTCATGCCCACCATCACCTCGTTGAGTTCCTGCTCCTGGCGTTCCACCAGGATCTTCACCGGGTCTTCCTTGAGCTGCTGCTCCCTGACCTTCAAGGCGCCGATACGCAGCAGACGACGCCACTGCACCCAACCCCAAATAGTAAAGCAGGACAGGGAGAAGATGGTGCTGGCTATAATTCGGGCCGTTGTCGATGCCAACGGTTTCTCACCGTCCAGCTCCAGCCAGGGGCCCGCCCACCAAATCGCCACATTGACCAGAACGAAGATAGCCACCAGCAAAATGGGCAGCGCCGACTTCAGTTCCGGCAACAGTTTCCTCAAAAAGGATTTGATCATCGACCACATATACATTTCCCTGTACCTAACTCAGATTGACTTTTTGTTGTAAACGAGACATCAGACCCGGCTCCCAATCCGCCAGACTGGTGTCCGTGGCCTGGCCAAGCAGCACTTGGTACTCCACCTCTGCCATAGCCCCTAACTGATGTTTGTCTTTCAAGTCGGCCCCCAGCAGCCGCAGATAGAACTTGTCCCTCGGCTCAGTGGCCTTGTGCAGTTTTTCGTTGAGCGCCGCAAATGCCAGCGACAACCCGCCACTGGCGGCCAGTTCCCAAATTTCCTGCTCGTAACTGTTGCCTTCGGCCGAGCCTGAACCCTGCTGTTCGCTGCCGTTGAGCCAACTGCGGGTTTCTTTGGAAACAAAAGGCACGCCGCCTTTGAACGACATATCCAAAAGCGCAGGCAGACGTTCAACAAAGGCTGCCGTCTCCTCCAGAATCGCCTGAGCCCAGGCCGGCTGCCCCAAGGTCTGTGCCAATTGGGCACTAAGACAGTGACCGTCAATCCAGAAAGGACTCAGGCTAAGGCTCTGCTCTATGCGTCTGAGCAGCGCCAGATCCGGACTCTTGGCCAACTGGCTGCGATACTCGGCCACTCTGTCGGCAGAGATCGGCATCAGGCTGGTTTCGCCCTTGGCATTGGCATTTTCCGGCGCCGAGGTCACACTGAACCAGATGGCAAAGCGTCTGAGCCTGAGGCCAAGCGCCATGCCCGCCGGATTTTCGGCGATAAAGTCTGCCACCTTGAGCAGAGCTTGCTTGGTCGCCTTGTCACTGCTGTTGTCTATCTCCAGCCTAGGCATATCCCTGCTTTCACTGCTACTGCGGCTTTCACCGGCGCTGGATTCCTGCGCGGGTTTGGGCTTGTTGGCAGGCTCACTGCTGAAACGGCGCTTGAGCTTGGCCTCCAGGGCCTGCAGTTCATCCACAGGCAACTCTTTGGCGGCCGCAGTATCACACAGAGCCTTGAGAGACTGCAGCAATACCGACTTGGTGTCGGGATCGCAAAAATCGGTATCCAGCCCTTCGGCTGCTTTCAGGGTTCGCTGCACTACTTGGGCGAAAAACTTGCGCCTGGGCAACACGCCTCTGGGGCCCGGCGCCGGATGGCAAGTCTCCCAGAAGGAGGCCATAAAACGCTCCAGCAGTGCCAGCGAACAGGAGAAACGCTCCAAACTGCACTGATGCTGCAGGCATTGCAGCAAATAGGTAAGCAGTTTTAAATCCTTGCTCTTGGTTTCCAGCAACTTTAAGGCCGCACTCTCCACCTCGTGCCATTGCACTTCGGAATGCGAAAGCGACCCCACCTTCATCATCTGGCCTTCCACATAGTCAAACAGCACATCATCGCTGAGACGCTCTCCTATGGGATTGGCCTCACTGATGGGGCGACTGACTTTATCCAGGTATTGATTCAGATCCATCTATCACCACCTGCAAGATTGACGCAGTGGCTTGAGCGCACTGCCAAGTTCTCGGGTATCAAACTGTAAGCCGTCTATCGCCTTGTTGGCCGAACGCAGGCGCACATCGTCGCCGCGGATCAGGGCTTTCATCACCTGAATGGCCGGCAGGCCGCGGCCGGTGCGGAAGATATAGCCGGTATCATCACTGAGCCAGCGCTGCGACTGCTGCTCAATGCCGTTGATCTGCAGCCCTACCTGAGCCCAGCCATCTTCCAGCGCCGTGGGCAACATCAGCTCGACCCGGCTGATATCGTCGATGCAGCTGAGCATAAGTACCGGACGTGGTGGCAAGGCGCCTATGGCGGGCGCGGTCAACCAGAGATCTTCTACGGCATCCGCTTGATGCCCTGCAATAAAGGCCATGCCCTGTTGACGATTTTTCTCGGATGCCATGGCGACCTGAAACGCCTCGGGATAAGGGCTGCTGTCAGCGGTTTGCTGCGGCACCACGGTCGCCACCGGAGTGTTGAACAGCTCATCGAAACAAGCCAGTCGCTCCAGTCTGGAAGGGATTTGGGTACAAGCCTCTACCTTGGCCACTGTGTCGTCCGAGGCCTGAGCCGAAGCGGCCATCCCCCACAGGCATAAAAATATAACGCCTTGAATCCTTGACATTATTCGTTAATCTCCAACTTCTGGCATTTGTGGGAAAAGGTGCGTTTCGGCATTCCCAGACTGACAGCCGCCTTGGCTCTGTCACCGTTGCAGGCCTTCAATCTGGCGCTGATCACCGCCCGCTCAAACTGAGCTACCGCCAGCCTGAGATCGGAAATGGCCTCAAACTCCTGCCCCTCTTCGGTAGGCAATTGCGGCTTGGGCATTTCCGAATCCGTCGCCGGCAAAGACGCAGTATCTATCTCGACACCGTCGGCTGTGAGGGCGCAGGCATAATCCAGCATATTGCGCAGCTCGCGGACATTGCCCGGGTAGCCGTGGTTCTTCAGCCGATTGAGGGCACTGAAGCGGATGCCGGGGATCTGTCGCTGCTGACTCTGATTGAACAGTGCAATAAAGTGCGCCGCCAAATCGGGGATATCCTCGAGCCGCTCCCTGAGCGCCGGTACCTGCAGTGGAAACTGGCACAAGCGGTAGAAGAGATCGCGACGGAACTCGCCACTGTGGATCTGCTCCTTGAGGTTCACATGGGTAGCGGCCACCAAGCGAAAATCGGCGTAGATCTCCTTGTTGCCTCCCAGTGCCCGGTAGTGCCCTGTTTCCAGTACCCGCAGTAACTTGGACTGCAGATTCAAAGGCATATCACCGATTTCATCTAAAAACAGCGTGCCCTGGTGCGCCTGGGCTATCAGCCCCTGCTTATCCTTGTCGGCACCGGAAAAGGCCCCCTTGGCGTAACCGAACAGCTCGGACTCCAGCAGGTTTTCCGGTATTGCAGCGCAGTTGATCGCCACAAAAGGTTTGCCGCTGCGCTCGGAAAAGTCGTGTATCGCCCGGGCCACCAGCTCTTTCCCCGTACCCGTTTCGCCCTGCACCAACACAGACAACTGCGAGGCCGCGCCGCGCACTATCTCCTGCCTGAGCTGACTCATGGCCTGGCTGTCGCCCACCAGGTTCTTGCCAAGTTGTTGCATGGCATCATGTTGTTGCTGCTGGCGACGCAGTTCATCGAGCGAACTCGACAGCTGAGACTGATCTGAATTTTGCCGCAACAACTTATCCAGCAACTGCCAGTGGCGCATAAACACGGCGGCATATTGCTGCCAGTCCTGACGGACAAGCAAACCACTACCCTGTTGCTCAGCCAGACGCAGACAGAGGATAGCCCGCACATGGCCCTCATGGCTCAGCGGGAAAAGCAGCAGTGCCTGCTCCTTGCCGACCCGATCGCACAGGCTGACAAAGCCGCTGTGCTCCTGCCAGTAGGCGAGCCGGGCCTTGTTCAGCAGCATGGCTTCGCCTGTCTGCAACACATGGGCAAACGGATGACGAAAGTCGGTAACCGCCAAACAAAGCGCCTGCAATGAGATCCCTTCACACAGGCCAAGGCAGGACAGTGGCTTGAGTTCCCGACCATCGAAGCCCGGCGCCAGAAACAGATGGTTATCCAGCCCCAACTCCAATGCCAAAGTATCGAGAAACTGCTGCAACAGCCCATCAAACTGCTGGCATTCCAGCAATTTTGCCGCCTGTTCCAACCACTGCTCAGTCACCACTATCGCGCCTCTCCGAAGAACTCACCGTCGCGGCAGCCCAGATGGATCTCACTGACCTCCTCTTTGGCCGCCAGCTTGTTGAGCAGCGACAGCGATAAGGGCGGCAGTACCTGGCCGTCTATGATGGCTTCCAGCATCCGGGCGCCGTTTTCACTGCGGGTCGCGCGGCGCATGATTTCATCTACCAGAGCCTCGTCACAATGCACCTTGGCCTTGTAACGCTCCAGCAAACGCTGCTCCAGCGACGCCAGCTTGTAGTGAATGATCTCCTTGAGCACCTCTTCACCCAGCGGCAGATAAGGCACTATCTCCATTCGCGCCAGCAGCGCAGGCTTGAAGAAGGCCGCCAGCTCAGGGTAAAGCTTGTCGTCCAGCAGCTCTGGCTGGGCGCTGTAGTCCACTATCGTCTGATAGCCCAGGTTGGAGGTCAGGAAAAACAGCACATTCTGGCAGTCAATCAACCGGCCTTCGCCATCGGCCAATTCGCCCTTGTCGAACGCCTGATAAAAGAGGTTCAGCACATCCGGATGCGCCTTTTCCACCTCATCGAGCAGCACTATGGAGTAAGGCATCTTGCGGATGGACTCGGTCAGAATACCGCCCTCACCGAAACCGACATACCCGGGAGGCGAGCCTATCAGCCTGGAGACAGTGTGTTTCTCCTGATATTCGGACATATTGATAGTGGTCAGGAATTGCTTGCCGCCGTACAGCTGCTCGGCAATCTGCACTACGGTTTCTGTCTTGCCGACGCCACTTGGGCCCACCAGCAGGAAGGCGCCCTTGGGACGTCCGGCGCGGCGCAGGTCTGCCCGGGCGGTGAGCATATTCTTGTGCAGGCGGGCAATGGCCACATCCTGCCCTTTGAGTCTATGCCCCAAGAGCTCAGGCAGATGGGTTATCTTGTGCAGCTCATCACCACTCATTTGAGATACCGGCACGCCGGTCCAGTCGGAGATGACTGCCGCTATCTGGGCCTCATCCACCTGAGGGTAAATAAGGCGTTGATCGCCACTGATGGCTTCGAGTGATTCTTCGGCCTGTTGCAGCTCCAGCCGCAGCCCTTCGAGCTCTGCTTCATCGTCACAATCAAGAATGGCGCGTCTCAGGGCCACCACCTGAGTGACTCCGGCCTGTTGCTGCTGCCACAGGGATTCCAGCTCGGCATACTCATTGTCGGCTTCTTCCTGGGCCTGGTGCAGATGATTCAGGCGCTCTTCATCAACCGGATGACCGAGTTTTTTCTGGCGCTCCAGCAGTTCGGTTTCCATATGGCGCTGATGGCGCAAGTTATCCAATGCCGCCAAACGCTTGGGCGTACTGCTGAGGTTAATGGCGATACGGGCACAGGCGGTATCCAGCACATCGATGGCCTTATCGGGCAACTGACGGCCGGAGATATAGCGCGCCGACAGATAAGCCGCCGAGCGCAGGGCGCAGTCCTGGATCAATACATTGTGGGAAGACTCGTAGACCCCATGCAGGCCACGGAGAATATTCACCGCCTGCTCAACACTGGGCTCATCGAGTTTCACCAGTTGGAAACGGCGGCTCAGCGCCGGGTCTTTCTCGAAATACTTCTTGTACTCTTTCCAGGTGGTGGCGCCTATGGTACGCAGCTCACCGCGGGCCAGAGCCGGTTTGAGCAGGTTGGCCGCATCACCGCCGCCTTCCTGATTACCGGCGCCTATCATGGTATGGGCTTCATCGATAAAGAGTATGATGGGTTCGGCCGACTGTTTGACCTCTTCAATAATCGACTTCAGGCGCTTTTCAAACTCGCCCTTGACCGCGGCGCCTGCCTGCAACAGACCAAGATCCAGCGACAACAGCTGCACCCCCTTGAGCGCATCCGGCACCCGGCCGTCACAAATACGCAGCGCCAAACCTTCCACCACGGCACTCTTGCCCACACCGGCATCACCAACCACTATCGGGTTGTTCTTACGGCGGCGGCTCAAGATGTCGATCATCAGGTTGATCTCATCATCCCGGCACAATACAGGATCCAGCTCGCCTTTGCGGGCCAACTCGGTAAAGTTGCTGGTGTATTTGGCCAGCGACGATTGGGCCTCATTCAGTACCGGCGCGCCGCGCTCGGCCTTGACCGTTTGCGATTCGGATGAAGCCTGGGTCAGGGTAGTGAATTCCCGTCTCAGGGTTTCGCGATTGATACTGCCAAGCAGAGTGGCGAGATCCCTTGGCAGGTAACGCTCGGCCTGCATCAGTGCGGCGGCGAAGATGGCGCCGGATCTCAGTTCCGTCTGGCCAAGTTCAGTGCTTGAAAGCAGCCAGGCATCCTGCAGCAGCTCGACCAGCAGCGGTGAAAATGCCGGATAGGTTTCCAGGCTCTCTTCCCTTGGCAGGGTTTCACCGGCAATTTGCCTTACCTGCTCGGCATCGACTTCGGCGGCCTTGAGCAGCAGACGCACATCACCCAGCGGATTGTCCAGCAGACAAGTCAGCAGGTGCATAAAGGTCACTTCAGGGTTCTGACGGGCAATACAGAGTGATGCCGCCTCTTCCATGGCGAGTTTGGTCACGGCATTGAGCTTGCCGATCAAGGTAGTGAGTTCAATTCGGATCATCACAGCTTCCTCAATTCAGGATCTGATACAGTTGCTTGAGCACGCCCGAGGACTTGTTCGCCAGGGACAGGGAATAAAACAGAAAGACTATGGTCAGCATCAGGCCGAAACCGGCAAAGACTGTCCAAATAGGCATCTGACGCCCAAGGCGATAACGGGTGTTGACCACATGCTCTGTGGCCCCGGTCAGCAGTTCCGGTTCTTCTTCCCGGAGGTGGCGCAGGGTTTCATAGAGGCGGTTGACTATCTTGTCGAACTCCTCACGGCCGTTGGCCACCACCTTGTAGCGCCCTTCGAAACCAAGGCAGAAACACAGGTAGATAAACTCCAGCAGTTCCCGATATTTGCTCGGTTCGGTTTCCAGACGCTGCAGGATGCCAAACACCTTCTCACCGCCCCAGGTTTCATTGTGAAAACGGGTCAGCAGTGAATGTTCGGCCCAGGCACTGTCGGCGCCCCAGGGAGTATTCATCACGGCTTCATCGATAAAGGAACAAAGCACATAGCGATAGGCCAGCACTTCGGCGCGATCATAGCCCGCCTCGGTGAGCTCGGCCTCGATGGCCATGATGTCATCCACAGTGTTGTGATAGAGCTTTTCCACATCATCCAAGATGGCCAGCTTGCGTACCCGCAACACCATGCCGATAAGAGGGGATGCCGCATCGATAAGTGCATTGAGGCTGTCACCTCGTAGTTGAAACCAATACTCTTTATCGGCATTCATGTTCTGCGCTTCGTCATAGAGCAGCTCTTCGACCTGCTCAGGCGATATAGGCTGTTTTTCTGCTTTGATATCCATTTCTTAGCTCCTGATAGCCCAGAATTGCAGTTCGAGTTCCGGGAAGTCCCCCGCCACGTGGAAGGCAAAACCGCTGGAATTCACCAGCATCTCCCAGGCCCGGCTGGAACGCTCCAGCTGGAAGTAGGTGTAACCCGCGTGGTAAGGCAACTGCCTTGGGGCCACTGGCAGCGGAGACAGAGGCACACCCGGCAGCTGCAGCGAAATGAGCTCGCGGATCTTCTCCACCGAGGCGATCTTGGTCTGCTGGATAAACAGTTTCTTGAGTTCGTCCAGCGGCATTCTGGCGCGCACCGCCAGAATGAAGTCAGCCTGTTTCAACAGATCCGGATCCTGCACCGGCGCCACCATGAGGCCATACTTGCGTTTGTGCAGCTGCAGCGATACCGCCTTGGGCTCGAGCACTATGCTGAGAGACTGACGCAGAGTCGACATTACCTGAGTGAAGGCCGCTACCGGCATATCGTGGTCATAGGCGGCAAACGCCGGTGCCATGCGGCTATCATCGGTAAAGGTGAACAGCTCACCGCAAACACTGACCAGAGCCTGATACAGGGTTTCCGGATGCAGGGTCCGCGACAGTGACTGGTGCTGCAACACAGGCTGCATGCGGTTGAGAGATTGCAGTAACATGAAATCGGCCACATCTGCCACCCCGCCCTGGCTCGGTGAGCCCAGGCGCTGGGCGATATTGCGTGCCCGCTCGCGCATCAGACCGGCCATCTCGCCGAGGAAACGGTGCAAAATCGGCACGGCGCTGACATTGTAGTGACAGGGAATAAAGTTGGGATCCAGCACCACACTGCCGTCGGGACGCTTTTCCAGAATGCGGGCGATGGCCAGCGAGCTGTAGGCGCTGCGATCTTCCTTCTCCAGCATCAATCTGAGCCTGACCGGGCTGACATCAATGGCGGTAAAGTCGCCCTGATGGGTGTGAATGTCCCGCACCTCGTGACGCCGATTGAGATAACGTCCGGCGCCCTGCTCGTCCTGGGCCACTTCGGTAATTGAATCACTGCGCAGCGACAGCGCCAGGTAAACAATCTGGTTGGCCAGTGAGCTGTCGGCCACTTCCAGTGCGTCCGGCAATACATCCTCCTGAGGGATGTTGAACACAGTGCCGTCCGGCATTACGCCACGGGCACGCTGAATCGCAATGCGACCAAAGCTGAGATACTCGGGGTTGAGTTCAAGCTCGGTGATCCCATAGAGGTAACCGCTGACCGCATTGAGCCTGGCGTCAGTGAGGTATTCCTGATAACGCTGCTGCTGTTGGAAGTGCTGAGGCTTGATAAACAGCCCTTCACTCCATATCACTCTGTTTCTTGAAGACATTGTTATTCCACTTTATCCAGTACTATGTCCTGCTCACTGAAAAACATCAGCAGGTGATATTCACGGCCCATGGGTTTGATCTTGACGACCTTCTTCCATTGGGCGACCTCGGGATCACTGAAATGCGCCATGATGCCTATGTATCTGGTGTCCTCATCGACAGCGAAATGGTCGATAAACTTGAACTGTCCCGGCAGCAGGGTGTAGTCACTGTGGTCGATATAATTGGAGCCGAGCGCCTCTTTGTAATCCGCCTTGAGCGAGTCAAAGTCGGCGGCCAGAAACTTGGAGTCATCTTCCAGCTCGTACACCACCAGCTCCAGCGGCGTGGCATCGCCGGCCGCATTGGGGTTGACCTTATCGAGCGCATACATGCTGTAGGTCAGTTGTGTCGGCAGGTCTTTGGCCTCTCCCACTGGAATGGAAGGGTCCCACAGTACTTGCGCCGTTTTCTTGGTGGCATTCCATGCCGAGCTGCAAGCGGCCAGCTGAAGCAAACAAAGCCCGATTAAACCCAGCCTTATCAGTCCCATCAGAATTCCCTTTGCAGTTCCCTGAGTTTCTTGTCATAGGCCTGTTCAAACACTTCCCAGAAGAGTTTACGGAAGCCCTGTTGACGGGATGACGTCAGCTCCTGGTAGTAGTTCTCATACATTTCCCAGGCCCAGTTATCACCTGGGTTGAGCGCCGACTCGCTCACCTTGCGGTATTGGCTGAAGCGCCTCAGCAGGGTGTCGGGTGAGAAAGACTTGAGGATGTAGTTGAGCGCCTCTGTGATGGCATGCTGTACCGCTTCATTGTGGTGCTCAATGGAATTCAGGCTCTCGCTGATGGCGGCCGCCGGAGACAGATGCACCGGGCTCTTGTTGTCATCAAACAGGGTGCGGACGGTTTCCTGATAATCCAGTCCCAGACGCAGCGGGTTATCTTCGATGGGCTGCAGGTTCTTGTTGATAAGATCATAACGGCTGCTTTGCGCGTCCTGATGCAGTGACAGCAGGCCTTTAATGGCGGCCTGCAAAGCAGCGCCCATTTCAATGGCCAGTGCCTGCTGGGTGCCTGTGTCGTTCATATCACCCAGCTGTACTCCTAAGCCGCGCAGCATAGGGCCGGTGGCTATATGGGTGCCTTCATCGGCGGGCCAATCATTGCCCAGGCCGTTTTTGACTTCAGATTCCAGTAAGTCCAGTGCATTCTCGTCCATAATATTGTCCATTTTCGCTCGTTTGTTCAGATGAATAGCCGAACCGGTATCGAAGTCCGTATCGGCCTGGGCGGTAAAATTCTTGCCTTGCCAGTAGAGTTCCTTGGCCAGCAGGGATTCGGCGTTTTCCTGCTCTTTGGTCACAGATTCCTGGTCAAATTCAACGCTTTTGACCGCGGCCTGCTGTTGCCTGTCCAGTGCCAGTAAAGGGTCATCCAGGCTGGCATCGGTTTCTTCCTCTTCTTCGGCGGTTTCCGCCTGAATAAGTGAACCGTTCTCAGACTTGAACCATTCAGAAAGCTGGCCGGTTACCGGGTCATCGGCCTGCTCGCTGCCCAGCAGCGTCACCCGCACTTTGTAGGGGCCAATGGCGATATGATCGTTCTCATTCAGCCTGGCCTTGCGATCCCGCCCAAGCTCCACTGTGGAGCCGTTGAGAAACACCCGGCCAGAGAGATCTTCAATACAGAAATGACCGTCCAACCAGAGGATGCGACAGAAGTAGTCGCCTATGGTGCGCTCCCTGTCCCTGAGCACCCATTCGCAACCTGGGCCGGCGCCTATCAGGCCACCGTCCTTGTTCATTCTCGTGTGGGGCACCAGGCCTGACTCCAACAGCTGGGAGTTCACCACATTCAACGCAATCAAATTACTCAAGAGGCCAACCTCCCTTTATTGCCTGATTTGAATCAATACGCTCTTACGCGTGCTATCGCCCTTGCCGAGGAAAGAGGACCATCCCAATTGGCCGCCCTTTTCTTCCCCCAGTTGCAGCAGCGGGGCTTCATCTTCCCTGAGCGTCAGCTCAAGGTCGTAGGCCATCTGTTCCCGCAGGATCACTTCCATCACCTTACAAAGTGGCTGGAACTCCCGCCCGGAGGGCAGAAAATCGCGAAAACGCTCTGGTGACAGATCTTCCATACAGAGCACAAACTTGCCGCAAAGATCGCCGACCCGCTCTCCAAGCATTGTGTCTTCCCCCAGCCTGGAATTGGCCATCCCCAAACGGCAACGCTGGAACTCGGGGATCTCCACCTGTCGCAGTTGCCATTGGCGAATACTCACCTGGGGCAGGTCAAAACAGTGCGCCACTATACCGGCAACCGCCTGGGGCGAGCGGCTGCGACCGGCGAGCATGCCGGCGTAGGCCAGCATCTTGCACCAGTTGATCGGCGTGTCGCCGCGAATATCCTCGTTGGCCAGCCCCACCAGGGCGTAAACCTGGGCTGAAAAGCTGTCGCTGGCATCGTCCTGAAAACGCACGTAGTAGCGGTATTTGCGCCACAGGCGATAAAACAAGGAAATCAATCTGTTATTAAAGAAATCCAGAAAGTTGCGCCGAATGCCGTCTTCATCTTCGAGCAGCATATCCAGCAGGTAACTGGGCAGCGGCGACTGGGCACCATTGAGACCGAGAAAACAAGTCTCCAGCCGCAGGCGCCCATCCCCCAGAGACTCAAGCATGGAGATATCCGCCGGCGCAAATCCAAGGCTTGGATTGGCGCTGAACTGCAACTCACCGGCCAGTTCCCACTGGGCATCTTCCGGATCTCTGCCTTCCAGTTGGTGCAATAACTCCACCAACTGGAAAAAGCTGTACTCACGGTAGTCCTGTGGCAGCCTGCTGCCCCCCGGCTCCGGAAAGGTTATATCAGCGGTTGTTGACCGCTCTGGATATCCCATGTGTACCTTTCCTTGTTGTGAGCATTGATAACCACCAACTCATGAAACGAGTTGATGCTGGCGTAGAGGGCAAAAAAGTGGTTCAGCACAGTGCCGAACAGATAAAGGTCGCCCTCGGAGCCGAAATACTGTTGGTCGAGCACCAGTTCTGTCTTGAGGCCGCGAACCGGCAATCCCCTGACAATTCTTTCGGTCGGCCCAGACTGAATACTGCTGATGCCGTCGAGTCGCATCCGGGTGACCCGCTCGGCTTGTCTGTCGACCAACGCCTTGAAGTCATAGGCGCGGATGATGGAACAGATGGCATCACGGGACAGCAGTGACAGATAGTTGAGCGACAAGTTGGAGATCAGGGTCCACAACAAACTGCCATCGAGCACAGGCCGCAAAGGGTGGCTGGGCTCGGTGATATTGCTGAAACGAGCAAAGCTTGGCGATGTATCTGTGGCGACGCAGATGTCGCCCTTGCCCAACTTGGTCGGCAGTTGCCGGTTGGAGCAGGTCAGTGTCACCGACACGGCTTCTGTCATCTCCAGGCACTGGGTTTCATCGCTGCGCACAAACGAGAGGCAATGATCCAGGCCGTCGTTGCGCATGCTGTCGCGCACCCGCATCCGGTAATACAGCGCGGTGCGATTACGGGCGCGCTCCACTTCATGTTGGAAGCTCTCAAACGGCGAATAGACTCGCTGCTGGCCGCGCATTCTGCCCTCATTGGAGTCCAGCCATCCCTGCACCTTGTCGACACTGAAAATTTCAAAGTGAGCTGGATGGCGACTGGAGGGTACAATCGGGTATTCGACCCGCTTGCCGTTGAGATCGATAGGATCGGCGTCGTGCTCAAATAGGTTAATAGCCGGAACACAGTAGAGCAGGAAAGTATCCTGACGCACATGCACGTCGGCAGGCAACGTCTTGGAAAAAGTGAGTTTGAGGCTGAAGTCACCCTTGAGATATTCGGGGATACACTTGGCGATTCCCTTGATATCGAAGAAATGAAACGCCTCGGGGAATGTCAGGTACTCCTGCAGAATGCGGTAGCCTTCGTAGACGTTTTTCGGATAGGGCAAGATACCGCTGCCGGCCTCAAATCCTACTGACGCAAAGCTGCTGCGCGGCAAACGATAGCTGCCATGGGCGCCGACAATTTCGATAGAGTCCAGATAATGATTCAACCAAAGATACAGCATCTGGGCACTGTAGCTTTGGCCTCCCAGATAAAACCTGAGGCTTTCCAGCCCCATTTCAAGCAGGGAAAGGTCGCTGCTGTTATCAAAATCCAATTGAATAATAGAGGCTTCCCGGGAATGGGAAGCATCTATATGACGGATTTGCACCGGATAAACATCAACAGGACGACAGGTACGAAAGTGACAGATCTGCCCTTCGACCGGATGACTGTCCAGCATACAACCGGCCGCAATCTCCTGCCTGTGGGTGATCCCCTTCTCATGCGGATAGAAGCGCATGATGGTATGACTGGGAATCGGCCTGAGATAGTTGGGCCACAGCATGCTGATCATCGAGTGAGTAAACTCGGGGAATTCATCGTCAATCTTTTCCCTGAGTCGACCGGTCAGAAAAGCAAAGCCCTCGAGCAAACGCTCGATATCGGGATCAGTGTGGTTACCGTGAAGATAACGCGCCAACTGCGGATGGATATCCGAAAATTCCCGCCCCTGCTCTCTCAAGAAAGCAAGTTCATCCCTGAAGTATTTATCCTGAGACACTGCTAAACCACTCTGTATCTGCGACTGTTATCCAATAACAAATCGATCTTCAACTTATCCTTGTTGGAAGCCACTTTGATGCTGCCATAGATGTGGAACCTGAGGTTCATCGGATTGCCCTCATCGAACAACACGCTGACATCAATATCTGTCAGCCTGGGTTCAAAGCGACTCAGGCAAGCCTTGATTCCGTTACGCATCCTCAGGCCAAGATCCACACTGGCGGAACTGGCATCATTGAAATCGAACAGTCCCAGTTCAGGACAGCTCTGGCTTTCTCCAATGCGGGTATTGAGAATATGTGAAACATTACGTTTGATGGAATCGACGACAGCATCCAAGCTGCTGTCGCCATATCCACTTTGGCGTTCGGCTCCCAAGCGTTCAAAGAAGCCAACACCAAAAGTTCCGGAGAAATCATCGTTCAACAACGTGATTACTCCTGATCCAAACGTCCTACCAGCGACAGTTCAAAGTTGGCACCCATGTACTTGAAGTGCGGACGCACAGCCATGGAAACCTGATACCAACCGGGATCGCCCTGAACATTCATCACCTCAACCTTGGCGGCACGCAAAGGACGACGGCTACGAACATCTGCCGGTGGGTTTTCCTGATCGGCGACATACTGTTTGATCCAGTTGTTCAGCTCGCGCTCCAGATCCTGACGCTCTTTCCAGGAACCTATCTGCTCACGCTGCAACACCTTGATGTAGTGTGCCAGGCGGTTGATGATCATCATGTAAGGGATCTGGGTACCCAACTTGTAGTTGGTCTCGGCTTCCTTGCCTTCCTTGGTGTTGGGGAACACCTTGGGCTTTTGAATCGAGTTGGCAGAGAAGAAGGCCGCATTATCACTGCCCTTACGCATGGTCAGGCTGATAAAGCCTTCATCGGCCAGTTCAAATTCCTTACGGTCGGTGATCAAGACTTCGGTCGGGATCTTGGACTGCAAAGCGCCCATGGATTCAAACACGTGTACCGGCAGATCTTCCACCGCACCACCACTCTGTGGGCCAATGATGTTAGGACACCAGCGATACTTGGCGAAGCTCTCGGTCAAACGGGTAGCCAGCGCAAACGCTGTATTACCCCAGAGGTAATCTTCGTGGCTGGCGCTGACATTTTCGCGATAGTTAAAACTGCGAACCGGGTTATCGATTGGGTCATAAGGCACACGCAGCAGGAAGCGAGGCGCCGTCAGGCCTATGTAGCGCGCATCTTCAGACTCACGCAGCCCACGCCACTTGCTGTACTTGGGGCTTTCGAAAGTAGACTTGAGATCCTTGAGATTCGGCAGTTCTTCAAACGAGTCGACACCGAAGAATTCAGGCGCAACTGAAGACAGGAATGGCGCATGAGCCATGGCCCCAACAGCACCAACGTACTGCAGCAGCTTCATATCCTGAGTCGAAGGGGTAAAGGCATAGTTACCGACGATAGCGCCGACAGGCTCACCACCGAATTGGCCGTAACCGGCAGAATAAACATGCTTGTACAGACCGGACTGAGCAGTTTCCGGTGAAAATTCAAAATCATCCAGCAGCTCGTCTTTGGTGACGTGCAGCAATTCAATTTTGATATTCTCACGGAAATCGGTTCTGTCGACCAACAGCTTGAGGCTGCGCCAGGCTGATTCTATCTGCTGCACCTTTTCATTGTGCAGAATGGCATCCATCTGCTGGCTGATCTTCTTGTCCAGCTCAACCAACATCTTATCGACCAGAGCCTTGTTGACCGGCTCGGCAGTGTTGTCTGTCTCCAGAATGTTACCGATGAAAGCAGCAACACCACGGCGAGCAATATCATAGCCTTCATCTACAGGCGCCATCCGGGTTTGTGCCATTATCTGATCGAGCAGAGTTGCATTGGCACTTTGGGAAGCGCCTGATGTTTGATTTTGAACATCCATGAATTTTGATTCCTCAATTACACTTGTGTCTATATCCGAGACATAATCCACAGCCTATCTCCATAACGGCTTATATTGGCTTGAATTATTGTTCCATCTGCTGCAATTCACTCAGCAGCTTTTCTCTAGACTCTTCCGTTGCAATTAATTCCTGCAACTTGGCCCTGAAAGCAGGAATATTCCCCAATGGTCCCTTAAGTGCAACCAAAGCTTCACGAAGCTCGATTAACTTTTGAATTTCAGGAACCTGATCACCGATAGAATCAGGTGAAAAATCTTTGAGGGAATCGAATTTAAGATCAACAGACAATTCAGCACCATCTTCATCTGTCAATTTATTGTCAACTGTCGCAGAAATTGACAGATTGGCTTCTTTCATAACGGATTCAAAATTAGATTTATCAATTTGAACCGTCTTACGCTCTTCCAATTGAGAGTCTTCAGGATGACCCTTATAGTCACCTAAAACCAACAACTTAAGAGGAAGTTCCATTTCACCCTGTTGCTCGCCAGTAGAGGGGACATATTTGATATTAATACGTTCCTTCGGAGCGACTGAACCATCTTTCGCCATGAGATTATCTCCATATAAGATCTTTTACGACTGGTAAGTCCATTTCAAAAGCAGGCCTAACTTACAAGCCCAACAAGTCATAGTCAATCGGCGTTCAAGACCTTAGTACAATAGGTGCAACCACATTTGATTAACAAAAGAAACAACAAACTTAAAGTGTATAATTCTTTAGTGGGGTATATATTCCCCATAAAGACTAAATTTAAGAATGTTAGACAATCAAAACCACTTTTTTATAAAAATCCAACACTATTCAAAAGCTAGTTTCAAATACCAGAAGTAAGAGATATCTTACAGAGATTAAAGAAAGATCTGTGGCATATTCTGCAAAAGTAGGAAAAACCAATACCTAAGTATTAGCACTTGTTAAATTGTGTTTACCGGGTATAACCTGCTTAGTAGCGATATTGGCTGAGTTTTTAGAGAGACTCCCCCCTCTTGCCGTATTGAAGCCAGCCCAAATGACACCTTTTATACAGGTCCCCCACTTAAGTTACCAACACCTTGCTGTCGTCTATGCTATCGGGAAATGCCACAATGATTAACGGCCACTCATAGATATTCAAAGACAAAGTCTTGTATAGGCTTTCCTGAAACATAGCAGGAGCTTTGTGCAACAACAGACTTTCCGCTACAAACCAAGCAAGCTGAAGCGGCAGTTATACAGGACTCCAATCCAAGTACATCTTCGCCTGCTCAGTTTTGCCGTATCCGGCATTGTGATTAATTGACATAGCAAAACTGGGATTATAATCAGTTGTCGGCTTTCTCTGGATGACAGACAAAGCGCCACTGGGTAGAGTAGGAATCAAGGCTTAAGCCTACGTCGACCAGACACCATTGGAGGAGAGAGCTTATGTTGGGCGAAAATCATGCGCTGATCCTGGAGTTTCCGGAGTACAAACAAAAAATTCAACAACTCGGGGAAAACGATCCGCACTTTAGTGAATTGGCGGCAGAGTATCAGGCTCTCGACCTTGAGATCCGCGGTCTGGAAGAAAACTGTGTGCCCACGGCAGAAGAACGTTTCAGCCAATTGACATTGCGCCGTGCCGAACTCAAATCTTGGCTCTATCAGCAGTTACTGCGCTGAGGATCACTCGCTCCCAAACGCCCCCGGATATCTCCCAGGAAAACAAGAGCTCCGTGTTACTTAGCCGGAGCTCTATCAAGCTGATGCTTCAGCATTCAAAAACACCAAAGCTTAGAGCTTATCCAGCTGCAAAGCATTGGCAAACTCCTGTAATTCACTGGCTTTAACCCCTTCACCCGAGAGGGTAAACATGGCATTGCCATTGACTATCACAGTCAGCTCAGGCTCACCGGACTCTGTGCTCAGCATGGCATTATGTCCCTGAACCTTGATCAGTTTGCCTCCGCTCATGGCAATCATTGAAGGATTGGTCAGCATGGCCATAACAGACTGTAACAAGGGAGAATCAAGCACCAACTCTATCTCCAACTGCGCACTTTCTTCTTTATAATAATGGCGGCTGGCATTGATGCCGCCCCCCAACATCATGCCACCACTTTCACTTGAAGGTTCATCTGCTTGCCAGCCAGGTAATGGCTCTGGAAATACCCCGACCACTTCCCCGGCCCGCTGTTGCCGGATAAGGGCTGAAGCATAATCCAGCTGGGAACTGGCCTGGCTCAATTCACCCTTACGGTAATGCTGTAACCCGGCCTCAATGGCTTCGGCTACGGCAGGATCTTCGGCTGCCTGCAGCGGCGCCGCCAATGCCAATGAGACAACAAATAATAGATTTAAAGGTTTCATTATCTTTCCCTGATAAAAAGTTCGCGATTAGCATAGCTGCAAGCAGGACTCTACGCCAGTTGCTAATTCTGTGAGGCATTTTTTCAGTCAGGAATTGCGCCTATTCGGACTTTGGCCTGGCAAAGCAAGCTGCTAAACTGCTCTATCCACCCCTGCGCCCGGGATAATAATGAAAGTCGATCTCAATCTGCTACCGGTATTGGAAGTTCTGCTGGAAGAACAGAGCGTTACTGCAGCTGCCAGACGGTTGCACCTGAGTCAATCGGCCGTCAGCAAACAACTCAACCGCTTGCGAGAGCTGTTCAAGGATCCCTTGTTTGAACGCAGCGCCTTCGGCCTCAAGCCCACCCCAAGGGCTCTGGCTCTGGGGCCCGAACTCCAACAATGGCTCAGACAGACCGAACGACTGACACTACCGGATGAGTTTGACCCCGCGGCCAGCAAACGCCAATTTCGCATGCACCTGGTAGAAACTGCCTACTCGCTGACTCTGCCACACTTTATGCCTTCTATGCTGCGCCAGGCTCCCGGGCTGGATATCAACTGCAAGACCTGGCATCCGGGCACCATGGAACAGCTGCTGCGCTGCGAGCTGGACTTTGCCATAGGCTGCCGCGAGTGGGATCCGCGCTCGCTGATGCATATCAACAGCCTGCCGGATGAACTCGAGTATCTGGAGCTGACCCGCGACAAGCCCATCTGTCTGCTGTCGCCGGATCATCCTGCGCTTGAGGGCGACTGGAACCTGGAGCGTTTTCTCAGCTTCGAGCATCTGCAGGTCGCCTTTGGCGGTATCGAACATTGGCTGCTGGATGATGTACTGGCACTCAATCACAAGACCCGACAGATCCGCGCCAATATCACTGACTTTCCTACAGCAATTGAGCTGTGCCGCCACAGCGAATTGCTACTATGCGCCCCGGCCAAATATGCAGCCCAAGCACTGCAACATGTTGAGTTGGCAACGTTGGAAGTGCCAATAGATCTGGTGCCAGGCGCTTACGTGTTGTTGTGGCACAAACATTTCAACCAGGATTCAGCCCACAAGTGGCTCAGGCAGATGATTGCCGATACTGTCATCCCGGCCAATGCTTTAACTACTTAGATAACACCGCCAAAATGCTTAAGTCCGGTGTTATCTTGTTTCAGCATACACTGCAAACACCTGTAGCTGACTCTAACGGTCAAGATTACTTCAATAGTTCAAACATTTATCAAAAAGTCACAGTAATAAAAGGCCCGGTTCAGCGTCATCGGAAAGTGGGAAATTCCGGATGCTGTCCCGGGCCTATTAGCCTCTATCCTACCAGTTAATACTGATGGGCCTCAGCCATCCTCGCAGGGGTATGACACACAGAGCAAGATTCAACGATCGGAGCCGGATCGAATACCTTGAACTCAACCTTTTCGCCTTGGTGAACACCAGAAGGCGTGATGGCCACATTAAAGTCACCACCTTGGGTACTCATGTGAGCCTTGGCGGCCGGAGTGCTATGACATGCCACACAATTCGCAGAAATGGCGGTAATACCATAGACACTGTTTTCATCAAGCCCGTTAAGCACTACTGCCGGCGCGACCTTATCCAGATTGATTTCACCAGTATGACAAGCCACACATTCCACCTTCTTGTTCTTGTCTGTAGTAGGCATATCATTCACGCCACGTTTAACCTTGTAATCACCAAAGTGCATGTTGTGCACCAAAGGCCCCCAAGCCATAGGATAGTCTTCGCCCTGTTTACCCGGTGCCCAGTTGTAAGCACTGTGACATTGGGTACAGGCATCACCGCCCAGGTCGAAGCCACCGCGCTGCCCACCATGACCTTGCAAGCCCTCGGTATGACAGTTGAGACACTTCATACCATCAGAGCTGGTACGGCGCACCTCTTTGATATTGGATACAGTAATAGGTGCATTACCATCGGCATAGGAGATTCGGCCATCCACGCCCCCTAGCAAAACTTCACCATCTTGGTATGGCGCGGCATGTTCAATGGTATAGGTATACGAACCATCCTCGTTGGTAACGCCTCCGGTAGAACGAGCCACATGGCCTTCATCACGACCAGGCAGTACAGCTTCACCATGTTTGACAATGGTTGCCCAACCACGGGGAGTCGCATCACTGATAGCAGCAATATCCACGGATTTACCATCGGCATCGGTCGCTTTTACCGTGACTTCAATTTGACTCTTATCGGCGGAGCGCTGTACTGAGATTAGCTCAAAGTGGTAACGGTTAAGGGCTTCATCCCGCGCCGCACCATTTTTATGAGCATACATATAACCATCGGGTCCATGACAGGTCTGGCATGAGGCATCAGTAAAGCCGGTATGATCAACATTACCAACTCGATCAGCATCAAATAGGCCAGTGTGACAAGTCACGCAACCATTAATCGAAGCTGTGAACTGAACATCATCGGCATGACAGGTAGAGCAACGCTTCATGTCCATGGAGTAATTCCCCCATAAAGCCGCATGACCTTTGGAAACCTTACCTCCCTCGCCATCAGACATTTTCCCGTGACCTATCATTGCCAAAGTATTTAACGCATAGCCACCATCTTTTTTCTCGGTCTGGGTATGGCAACTCAAACAAGCTTCAACAATTACTACTTCTTGATCATTATTTAAGGCGTGATGGTGTTGGTGCCATCCCCAAGTGGAATTACCTGTCGCTGCAGTAAATTCACCATGACATGCCACACATTTGGCATCTTCTGTAGTACTGACCTGGGCATATTGATCTGTTTGAGTCAGCATTACCCGCTTAGTACGCGGCATACCATTGTTACCATTCCCCGGACGAATATAGCCTATTCCCACTGATTCAGATGTCACGCCTTCACGGGGCATAGACAAGGTATAAACCCCGTCACCTTGGTGAGTCAAAGTCCCCTTGGAGTTAGACTCTCCAGCAAAATAAGTCATTGTTACTGTATCGGCAAGGAAGCCCTGCGCATTGGTTACAGTAGACAACAATTCGACCTTATCTAAATCTTCAACGGGTACACCATCTTGGTTTTCAACGGTAAACTCGACATTGACCAGACCATCACCAAAGTGCCAGTCCAGCACCTTGGCAACCGCAGATGTAGTCACTACTGGCGGCTCTCCAGGCGTACCGGGAATACCTGGGGTTCCGGGATCACCCGGTTTTCCATCCTTACCGTCGCTGCCACAGGCCGACACGCCTAATGCTGCAGCAATTATCATCACCATCTGGTATTTCTTTATTTTTCTCATTATTTTCCCCTAATGCGTAAGAGGTACTACGAAATAAGTACCAAATATTAGAATAGGAAAATAAAAAATTTACTTTGTAAATAAGATCACAATTCAGACAAATAAGGTAAATACAATCAACATTAAAAACAACCCACCAACACACGAACATTAATTTAAACTTAATTTTAAATTAAATATTTATTAACCGAATAAAGATTTAACGAGAAAAATGAAACTTAAGTTTGAAAAGCAAACAATAGTTCAGCGTGCTTCAACCAGAAAATTCAACGTTCCCATTGAATGAACAACCTATACACTGCACATAAAGCTAGAAAACAAACTTAACCCACTGATTTAATTAATTAAAAATCATAGCTCGCTTGAGTTGGCGAAAAACAACAACACACAGTATCTTTACGAAAAATGTCTTTAAATTCAAAACATTGACAAAATATAAAGTTAAGATCAGCAAAAATCATCCAGCTTCAGCGGATAATTACAGCCAATGCTGACTTCGTGCATATTTTTAAAAACTCAACACAATTTACCAGGAACGACATTAGTCACCGAAAAATAAAAAGAAGAATACACAAGAGACATTTTCGAATCCTTTTGAAATATATTGCCAGACTCTATTCCCCTTAAAAGGTATAAGAATTTCCTCAGTCAATGCCGACACATAGGTAACCATAATCACTATGCTGCTACAGGTTGTTTATCAGTGCATTATGCAGATAAGCAATATTCAGGGAATATAGAGCATATTAATTAGGGCCGCCGCTATGCTGGTAGCCGGATCTTTGCCATCCACAGCCGGTGCCAGGTTAGTCCAAACCACCAGAGTCACCTTGTTAACAGGATCATGCCCCATAAAAGAGTTATAGCCGGGCAGCTCACCTGTATGCCCATAGAGGTTGCCAAACTTGGCGATCCCCAAGCCGTAATAGGCAGTGTTGGGATTCTCGGGATCTATCGGCCTGACACTATCCAGACGCCTTCGCTGCCACTCGGCATCCAGCAGTTCTCCGGCAACCAAAGCTTCTACCCAGGTTGCCAACTCATTGGCAGTGGAGATCCCGGCGCCGGCCGCCCAGCCCCAGGAAGGATTGGCCTCAGTTTGATCTATGGGAGCCAGAATGCCCTCTCTGGCTTCTTGCTGCATCTTTTCGGGCAGCATATAGGGTGGATCCATAGTCAACACATTGGTGCCATACATATAGCCCCGCGCCAAGGGCGTGGGAAGAGTATTCGAATGGATATCGGGAAACAGAGTCCGCTCAAGCCCCAAGGGGGCAAACAACCTCTGCTGCATCACAGCCGCCAGCGGCTTGGCATCGATTTGCTCGGCAATCAGTCCCAGCAAGACGGTATTGGTATTGGAGTATTCAAATGCGCTGCCGGGGGCAAAACCAGGCCTATGGGCAAAACTCATTGCCAGTAGCTCATTCTGAGTCCACACCTTGGTTGGCTGCTCATCAAGCGTCTGATTCAACTCAAGTGTGGTGGTGTAATTGAACAGGCCGCTGCGCATCGTAAGCAAATGCTCTATAGTGATCAACTCACCGTTTGGCACATTGTTGAGAAACATAGAGACAGTGTCATTCAGTTGCAATCGCCCTTGTTGCACCATCTGCAAAATCACGGTACCGACCCAGGTCTTGGTATTGGAGCCCACCCTGACATGCTGATCAAAGTCGGTCGCTTCACTGCCGCCATAACGAGTTACCCCATAGGCGGTTTTAAAATCGCCCCTTGGCGTTCGCAGAATCACCACTGCGCCGGGCACCAGCATCTCCTTGGCCAGTTGTTCCACCGTCTGCTGCATCTTGGCCGTGTCGACAGGATTGAGCACCACCTCTTGTGAATCCGAATTACAGGCGCTCAGCACACTCACAGAGACCAAGATAGACACATGGATAGGCAGATAAGCCCAAAAGCGCTTGGCACTGACGGCCGCCTTATTGCCAAAGGATCTTGTACCCAACCACACCCGACTCAACACTCGATTAAACATAAACAGCCTCTCCCTATCTGTTACCGCATACCGGCGAGCCAGACTATCCCGCCTTCCATTGCATCACACAAAGCTAGTCAGCTTTGGCATGGGATTCAAGTTGTTGTGAGAGAAATAGCAAATATTTCCAGAAGGAGGGCTTAGCAGACTAAATCCTTGGAATGGGGAAACTAAAGCATAAAAACTTTTGAAAAACAGGCAAATAGAAATACCACATAGACATTTATCATTTTTATAACCCTACCCTGCCTGAAAATTTGACTTTTGTATTCATTTATCACCTGAACGAGCCCAAACCGGCTTAGATGCCAATGACTCATCATTAAAAGTGCTTACCTTTAAGTACCTTGGCAGCTAGAACCATGACTCATTTAAGTAGTGGTTGCGTCGTTTTAATGTTGGCAGTGATGCCATCTTTAACTCAACGCTTATACATAGGCATGTCTATTTCTACTGTACTACCAGTTAAGAGGCGAATAATCCACCGCCTAACTGGTAACCACTTTTTCGCATTAGAACAAGACTGAAATGCGCTGTTTCATACGTTAATGTAGGCTTGACTCACACCTATTGAGAACAACTGGAACCGGTCAAAGAGCATCACACAACATTTCCCTAACCCCCTTACCACTCTTGAAGGCACAATCAATGGCTAATTGTCTATCGGCACTGAGGTTACCCATCTCCCGGTCAATTAACTCTGCACCTTGTTCCAGGGTATTGGCGTCCATCACAGTTTGAAAAAGCTGCAAATACCAGTTTTGGTTCGGTCGTAACGCTATTCCTTGTCTTTCAAAGTACTGACATGTCCGAATGATCACAGAGCATTGCATCATCACATAGGTGGATTTCACCTCTGTACGGCGCCATAACTGCTCTACGCTCATTAACGCAAATAAGCCAGACAATGTTTGAGCGAGTAAGTATTGCCCCACCAATTCAGCTGTATCCTGATGCCGATATTTTAAGTGGGAGTCAACAATGAAAAAGGTACTAAAACAACATTCCGCCATCGAAGTAACCAACTGTTTGTTTTCGGGGTATCCCTTGTCCCTCAAGCCGGAAACAACATCATCCAATACCACTTCGTATATGTTGGATAACAAAGTATCCAAAGCAGCGGGTAATTCAAGCTGCTCGTCAGTATCCGATACGGAGTCAGACTTACGCAATGCGACCACTAGCTCTTCGAGCATATTCGTCAGTATCAAAACTTCGTTTTCAGAAAACTGATCCAAGTACTGGAAGTCATAGTCATTGATAAAGAGCGTTTTTTTATCACAGCGAATACTACGAATTTCACTTAAGGAAAAGCTCTCTACCTTTCTTAGCGTACCTTTAGCCCAAATGGCATGAGGAGTCACAACCAGAAAATCTTTGGTTGTTTGCATAAAGGTGTTATCCACAATCATCAGGATATCGTAAGGTTCAATTTTACCCTCTGATATCTCAATGACTTTTCTGACTTTGTGGACTTTGATAGCCGGCGCGATTTGGATTTGCTGGGATAGACGATGCCTCTTGGCCACAGCGTTAACTATATCCAAGTAATCCCGCTGATAGCTACCTTCAAAAGCAGGCTTGGGACTGGATTCCTGCAGCGGCTTTTCAGGCGTAAGGCTTGCGGGGGCAGCGCTTTCAGCAGTACCGCCCGCCGGTGCTGTATTGGTGATAGATACGTCACCATTTGTATCTGCTGCCGGAGTAACACTCTCGATTGTAACGCCTTCAGGGGGAAGATTTTCAGCAGTAACACTCGCCGAAGCTGTGTTGCCGACAGAAACTTCACCATTTGCATCTGCTACCGGAGTAACCTTGGCTTGTGCCACATTCGAAACTTCAGCAGTTTCTGTCGCCTCTGTATTGCCTTGTATCTTTTGGGCCAGTTTTTCCAATAGTTTCAATAAAACCGCAGGCTTCATCCCGGAACCCGCCATACCAAAAGCACAGTCTTGCCCCAACAACAGCTCGGAACCGTCAACGGCATGCTCTTGACTGGTGTTTATCAACTCTTCCCACGACATGTGGTTTTTTGCAGATGTTGTGGTCCAGTCATTTTTCCAAAACAACCCTTCAGATGTAAATGCCAGACCATTTTTTGCAGAACCAAAAACCGTTGAATCGACTATGGCATAAATATTGACTGACGCAGGCATGCCATAACACACACTGGCATTTTTAGCTTTCTTGCTGGGTATGTTGGGAGCAACAAAAAGCCCATCAGAGTGGAAGTTCTGCAAAATCTCCAGCACATCTGTTTCCATTAGTCCTGTTCCTTGTATAAAACCGTGCTCAATACTTAGCTATGTAAAGTATTGATATCATTTGAGTAAGGTTCAGGATAAATGTTACAAGCAGCCTTCTGCAATGCTTTCTTAGCGGAAATTTGAACTCTAACGACATCATCAATCCTGCCCCTGCGTTCTACAGGTTCTACCGGGTGCCTGCCATGACTAGTGCGGCCACATTACCGTGAGCACAGAGGCATATTGAACAGCTTAAACGCCCCATTGATGATGAGAGGGCCTTAGTCGTTTGTTCAAGGGGCAAGGTGCTACATTGGAAGAGGTTAGCGAGAGAAGGAGGGTTTCCGTAAAACATCACCTATTTCAACGGACAAGAAACAGCCCAAGCTTTTAAAGCAATATGATAGGGATAGCTGGCTCTTATGAAAAATAAAAGCCAGCCTAAATAAAAATATCAGATTTAACATTCATTAACTGGTACTCTAAATACGTATTTTAGAGCCCCCCCCTGATAGAAATAAACCGTACAAGTTTGGTATCCGCCGCCACTAGGTCCGCCGGTATTTTCACCAATATTGCTGAAGTTGGAGGGACCACCTGATGAATTCCTAAAGTCACCACTTTCACGTAATGTTTTTAACTTGCTAAGAATGCAGGGGTCAGTAAAAGCGAGAGGACCATTTTTTCCCTTCAACTGTGCTAAAGTATAGCCTCCAGCGACTACCGAAAGATCATTCAATGTTAAATCAATTATTGGTGTAGCTGCAATGTTGTCATTTTTCATAATCCTTAAGTCAAATAAAAGGTAATCTGTCATAAACCCACCACCCTCAGACAGCCTAAAGCCGAACTGAAGTGATAAGGATGGATCTTTACTTGTATATTTAAGACCTACTGTTCCCAGCCGATTACTGAGATTTACTTGTACATCATTTATATCGACTGACGACCCATTCTTACTCAATACAGCGTGAACATTTTTCAAAAGGGGAGTACCGTTAACTATATCTGACTTTAATTTATTTTCTATATCCGTTAATTTATTTGGATCAACTATAGCAGCAAGTGCAGTATCGGTTGGGCAACCGCTTGAAACACCAGAACTGCCATCCTGATTACTATCATATAATCCAACTTGATTAATTCCTGCTGAGATAATACCAATCTCGTCTCGACGAATTTTATTTTGTTCTACAACTGATTTTTTTAAGGCTCCATAGGCTAGCCCGGCATCTGACAAAAGAGACTTTTTTTCTGATGTTATAGCAAAAGGCCAAGTTGTCGCTTCATAAGATATCCCATCAAACCCATGCCCTACACTGAAACTATAAACAACACCGGTATTTGGATTGACCAGGGCTATTTTATTGCTCGTTGAGCCACAAATCATGTTATCTGGTGTCATGGGCTGAGTTCTGTCTTCCGGGTAACAATTCAGACGTGGCGTAAAATTTTTAACAGCAAACTGTCGCGCACTAGCATCATTTGTACAACTTGAGCACAAATAGTTCTGAGTAGCCATTGATGAAAATGGTAAAACCGCCATCAGTAAGAGAAATATTTTTTTCACTTTACACCTCCTTGTTAACACCAGCACTACCAGCTTATAACCCACCAGTCAACCACCCCGGTCATTGTTCGTCAAATCACCTTTTTACTGCTGGGTGATGTAACCTGTTGGCCTGCATGGTTTATGTTGACCTGAACCCTATTCGCGCTGGAATAAGCAAAACCCTGGAGGACTCAGACTATAGCAGTATTGAACGGCAGATACGGGCGGGGATACTGGGTAAAAACACCTGAACTATTACCCTTTGGCGACAATGAATGGTGGAACATGCCACAAGGATTGCACTTTGAAGCCAGGGATTATTTAATAACTGGTCGATGATACCGGATACATTCTCCGTCACAACAAGCGCAGCCATATTGAACCGCTTACCCATCGATAACAGGCTCAAGCTGACGACCGACTTTAGCCATGTATTCAAAGAGCCAGATGATACGCTGAAGCCACTTACAGCGCTTTGTAAAGCCAGAGCTGTGGATCTGCAACGACGGCAAAGGCAAGGAGCAGTTAATTGTCGGAAGCTTTTAGCTGAATCCCCGAGGCTCCCTGGTACTAATCTCGGGGAAAGGTCACAAGTAATCTTGGTATTGAGGGTCGAGCGGATTCGCTACACTTCTGATCTTCACATGTTTTTTAATCGGCGTTTTCGCTATTTGGTACCTTCAATAAATTATTCATCTCTTTTGATATACAGGCGAGATATTACGAAATCACCGGAAGATTGAACTTTTGCAGTTTCATTTCGAATATATTCAGAGTAAAGGCAGGTAACATTTGGGTAGTTAAAACTACATAGTATTGCGGCTAAAATGTGTGGCTTTGGCCCAAATGGAATGATTGAGACGTTATACTCAGATCGAAGAGGAGAGAGCATTTGCGACATGTTATCATAACATGTCGCAATACTATTAATTGGCAGCTTTATGAGTTTATCTTCACCTCCAAGGTAATGTGAAATAAAGTCCTTATTTTTCTCTAAACAAGTATTTTCATAATCATAGGTTGCAGCTGGTGCTGCCATAATACCAAAGCACTTATTTGGATTTAATAAGTTATATAATCGTTGCGGACCATATCTATCAAAGCCCAGCATAAATATTGCTGCATTATGTCGTTTGGTCAATGAAATACCTTCACACCCAGGAATTATGCGCAACTCACCTAGCTCAACGTTAAGATCTAAATTTTTATACACTGCTGTTGCATATGTTAAATCAACTATTACTCTTACTTCACAGAAATTTACTAGATAATTCAAGACTGCCGCATACCAAGCACGAGACATCGAAGTATAGTCAATTAATATTTTTATTTCAGCGCGGTTGACTTTATTAATTGTTTCACTTAGTGTTTTTTGTATTTCAGAAATTTCTCTTTGCGATATTTCTAGCAATTTAAAACCAGTCCAGTTTTCCAAAAAATAATTCAAGCTATCTACTCGAACTGGGTCTTCTTTATGTTGGTCAAACGCTAACACAATTACATTTTCGACATTATCTTTATGTAATCGTGTAGCCACATCAATACAGCGTTCTTCGTATCCACAAGAAAATAATGCGATATCATATTCTGACTGACTTAGCTCACCTATTGACAAGTCATCCACATGTAATTTATTCATCATTCCCCTCCAAATCTAGACTATATTGCCCATCATCATTTTTCTTATTTATAGCCTTAAATCGACTGTAAGAATGATTATTCATTATTACAGATAGCTTGATGGAGTTTCCTTTTCTTGGCATTAAGTAAAAATGAGGTGACAAACAAAAAGCCAAAGCGAATCTACCTTTTCTATTTGGCATTTTGTTATCATTATCCAATCCTCTAAAGTCAGGATAAATCAAACCTAGGTCTACAGCTGTTTCTATATATTTCCATACTCTATCGTCTTCAACATCGAATGAGAATGAGCTGTATGTATCTGTATTGATCTTGTCTGTATGTAGTTTATCTTTTAAGAACCTACCAATTATTGTAAACAGATCAAAGGCTTTTTTACCATCGACCTCCAGGTTTAAACCGTCAAGCTCTGAGTATGAAAACTCTTTTAGTTTCGCCCCTTGTTCCTTGTCTGATAGAGGCTTAAGCTCAGTGAAAGACTCAATATTCTTTGAAAAAAGATAATTAAACAGCCTTAATAGTCGACGGGGGTTTCCATCAGCACATCTTACTATCAGCGAATACCCAGAGTATATAAATGGTGAAGAATTACCTTTATAACGTTGAAAGGAGTCCTTTAATATCAGCGTCCCTCTCAATTTTCTTGATACTGAACTTTCGAAAAGAGGGTAATCTTCTTCCAATAACCTTTCCGCTCTTTTTATCGTATTGTAATCACAATACTCTCTCACCTTTTCCATCAGTTTCTCATCAGGGAGAGCATCTTTAGGAGAGTCAATTAAGATTGAATTTCCTAAAAGAGATTTTAAGGTGATATCTTTATTTATAACAGATGAACTTTCTATTCTTTTTCTAAATAGTTTCTCAGCGAAATTTTCAAAGAAATTATTAGAGTTATTTTTTGAACTACCATGAAGACCTTGTTTGTCAATATTTAAATAATCAAAGTCGTGCCCCATGTTTAATGGAGTACCCGTGTCAGTTTCCAGAGTGTAGTGCCGATATGGCATTGTTGTTATTTTGAACACAATTTCGTTATATGACCTCATATGAGTGTTCAGTATCCTATGATGTTCTTTTGTTAAGAATTCAGCCTCATCAATACAAACACAGAATGTGGAAGCATTAGAAAGTCCGATTTCTTTTCTTACCGTCGACAGGGCCATTATTAAAGGCTTAAATAAATCAGTATTGAAATTAAGCCCTACCATAAGGTCATCACCACTTAATCCTAGACCCAATTTAATTTTATTAAAAATAATATTTTTCCTATACTCTACAATTTCTAGATTGTCATAAATATCAGTAATTGTATTTAATTTTTTAGACAGCCATAGTTCTGATATTTTATTGCAAATAGCTTTCTCTTTGACAATCCTATCCACTTCATCCTCAATATATGAATGAAGGCAACTTCTTATTGTATCTAGAAATCGTGCGCATGAAGATAAGTTCAAACTCCACTTAAAAAGTTGGTTATTATCGTCAATATCACCAATTGAGTTTACCCACTCAACTTTCAAGGGGATATAAGTCGCAATAAATGAACGTTCATCTATGACTTGCTTTGCTTTATCATCATTCAACTTAGTAAGACACTCATGAGAAAGCATTTTAATCAGCGCAGTCTTACCCGAGCCTCTAGAGCCTAGTATGATATGGTTCTTATTGGATATTAGAGATTCAAATGCTGGAGTCCAAACAAATTCTTCAGCTAGTTGGTTAGAAGTGAAGTATCTAGCATTAGAGTGTTCAAATATATTATTAAACCCAAATAAATTATGCATATTAGTTTCCCTTCAGCAAAATGAATAACTCATCTTGTCCCGGAGTTTTAAATATTGTGAACCCAACTTCACCCGATAACTCTACAATAGTCTTTTCAAGTAGTTTTCTCGAAGTATATATAATGTCAGCGCAATGGTTAGATAGCTCACTCCACTTTACATGTGTCTGAGTCTCGAAAAAACACTCAATAGATTCTTTTAGCTTCTTTTTTAGCTCAATAGGTGACATGCGATTACCAAAAAACTCTTTATGAGGTATACCGTTAATGGACTCATCTTTTGTCCACCCATGTCCTGTATTGTGTGACCAACTTACTACCTTTCCTAAAGGTGTTTTGTTTATGTCACAAACTTTATCGATTTCAATTTGATGGATTGTGTTCGGTACCCCTTGGAACCACCTATCATCCAAACGTGCAGAGAAACTGCCTGCGCAAAGTATATTAATAGGATGCAGATAGTCGTCGGAGTATTGTGCAAGCCGAGGTATATGTTTATGTCCATGCACGATAAAATTAACGTTATGCTTAGAAGCAATTTCCATCAGGATAGCTGCGTTTTGTAAGATACTATGGTCTGCTGTGTCAAAAGGTATGATCTGCCCCGATAGTTTTGGACACCACGCTAAGCGAGTAAAATCGTTTAACGAGGTGAACAATGACATCAAAGACCAAACGACAAACCTATA